>NZ_LS999521.1:1815744-2118369 GCF_900520355.1 Acinetobacter calcoaceticus
ATAAACTGGCTGATTTAATTGAGCAATATGGTGAAGAACTTGCACAGCTTGAGTCGTTATCTACCGGAAAACTCATCAATATTTCTCGCCATCTTGAAGTCGCACAATCTGTTATTTTCTTAAGATATTTTGCTGGTTGGGCAACCAAAATTAATGGTCAAACCATGCAACCCTCTATTCCTTCCATGCAAGGTGAAAAATATACAGCCTTTACTTTAAGGCAACCGATTGGTGTAGTCGCAGGTATTGTACCTTGGAATTTTTCACTCATGATCGGTGTTTGGAAAATTGGCTCAGCTTTAACAACTGGCTGTACCATTGTGCTTAAGCCAAGTGAGTTTGCGAGCTTATCCTTATTACGTTTAGCCGAACTTGCCATTGAGGCAGGTATTCCAGCTGGTGTGATTAATGTGGTTACGGGTAAAGGCGATACAGGACAATATTTAATTGAATCGCCGCTCGTTAAGAAAGTCTCGTTTACAGGTTCAGTACCAACAGGCATTGCGATTGGCAAGCTCGCAATGAGCAGTGATTTAACTCGGGTAAGTCTGGAGCTGGGCGGTAAAAATGCCATAGCTGTTTTGGCTGATGCCAATATTGATGAGATTTTACCAACTTTGTTGCAAGCAACTTTTGTGCATCAAGGTCAAGTTTGCGCATCTCCAGAGCGGTTTTTTGTACACCACACAAAATATGATGAACTAGTCGAAAAGCTATCCAAAGCACTCTCTGGGTTCAAAATTGGGTCCGCGATGGATGAGGACAGTATGTTTGGTCCACTCTCTAATCAGCCACATTTTCATAAAGTGAAGCACTATTTAGATTTGGCTAAAGCCAATAACCAGATTATTGCAGGGGGGGAGGCTTTAGATCAGACAGGATATTTTGTGCAGCCGACTTTAATTTCCTTTAAAAATACGGATGATCCTTTATTTTCAGAAGAGACGTTTGGTCCAGTGGTCGGAGTAATGCCGTTTGAAACTGATGAAGAGCTTATTCAGCTTATGAATCAATCACGCTTTGGTTTAACTGCAAGTATCTGGACAAATGATCTGTCCAAAGCTTTGCGTTTAATTCCTAAAATTGAAGCAGGGACTTTATGGGTCAATATGCATACTTTCTTGGATCCATCGGTTCCATTTGGCGGCGTTAAAGCTTCAGGGATAGGCAGAGAGTTTTCAGATGCATTTATTGAAGATTACACTGAATTAAAATCGGTCATGATTCGGTATTAAGCCAATAAAGAGGTTTGTCATTTTATAAATAACAAACCTCTGTCTTTAAAATAAAAATTGGACTAAAAGTTAATAGTTTAAAGTGATGCTTTGTTGAGTTGATTGGTCGATTTGCTTTTGGCTAACGGCATCATCTTTGCATTTGTAACTTTCAAATAAAGGGAGTTGGTCAGCAAAGTGGGCATCAGGTTTTCCATTTTGATTAATAAAGCCACTTTGTCCAGGAGCTAAAATTGAACACATCGTGACTTGATTTGGATTTAAAACCACTCTGAAGGTTGCACTTCCCGTATTTCCATAAGTGCTGAGCTGTTGTTCATACGATGGATCAGCCCATGGAATACCTACCGAATTTTTGCTAGAAAAGCCCATGGTTGCGACCGGAATTTTCCAGTCATTCGGGTCAGTAGAGTGATATTGATTTGAAAGTTCAGTCAGCGCGTTTTCTAAAGCTTTTAACACAACCTCATCTGCTGTTTGTCCTTTTAAGAAATCAACGTTCTGAGGAACGCTTGCCTGTTTTCCTTGCAGTGCATTCCAGACTAATTTCGATGCACTCGCTGGTTGTGCACTCCGTGGATCATTATTTACTGGATAAAGCGTATCGGTATAACGCTTATAAATATTCTCTGAAAGATTAGGTTTGAGTACCAGTTCAATCATTTGATTGAGCCATACACGTGTAATTGCTGGTGCTGCACCTTGATAGTATTTTGCTTCGCTGTCTGGACGTAATTTAAGGTCCCAATTGGCAAGTAAAGGAGCTATTTTTTTTGCTAATGGCGATGCTTTAGGACTTTGTGCAGCTTTAATCATATAAGGCACAAAATAGCGTGCATTTAAATCAGACCATGCTGCCATTTTATTAATTTCCCAAATTTCTTGCTGACTCAGTTTAGGTTTACTTTCTAGAGGTTCAAGCAGTTCATTGACCCGATCGACATAAGAAAAGTTTGATGAATCTGAGCGTAAGCCAGCATATGCTTTGTTATTCCAGCTTGTGACATAACCTTTTTGCGGATTGTATTCTTTAGGGTTGTGTGAGAAGTCATAAAAACCTTGCCACTCCATTGAACCATCGCCTTTAGCTGGAAGCTGAATATGCTGGTTTTCAGGGCGAATAGGTAAGCGGCCTAAAGCAGCAACACCAATATTATTTTTAGTATCGGCATAGAACCAAGTGATAGATGCAGCGACACGTTTGGCTTGAGCAAGAAACTCATCCCAGTTAGAGGCCTTCGCGGCATTCGCCCATCCTAATAAGCTTTCAATTTCTACGCCT
The DNA here is from genome assembly GCF_900520355.1 of Acinetobacter calcoaceticus. Taxonomy (NCBI): domain Bacteria; kingdom Pseudomonadati; phylum Pseudomonadota; class Gammaproteobacteria; order Moraxellales; family Moraxellaceae; genus Acinetobacter; species Acinetobacter calcoaceticus. The sequence continues at coordinate 1,818,262 of NZ_LS999521.1, forward strand.
TCCCAGCTACGTTTTTGTGCGTACGCCGTATGGGTATTTTCATCCCATGTACTTACAAAACCTTGTTTACTCTTATAAACATCTAAAACATGGTCAGCTTGATTCTTAACTTTAATTTTTACTTGTTTGTGCTCAAATGGAATATAACTCCCTTTATATAAATATTCTTTTGAATTGCTTGGATTTAAAGTGAGTTGATAAACATCGTTAGTATCGAGCGAACCTACGGTAGAGCCCCATGCTATTTTTCCATTGGTTCCAAATAAAATCGCAGGTAATCCAACTGGAGTAATAGCAGTCAAATTATAGCCAGCGCCATGTAAACCAATGCTATAGGTGATTGCTGGTGTATACCAGCCTTGTTGGGGGCCATTATATAAAACTGCTTGGCCTTCAACGGTTTTATCGCCTTTTAAAACCCAAGCATTACTTGCAGTCGGTACGCCATCTACCACACTTTTACCTAAAGCAATGCGAGCTTGGGCTAAATAGTTTTTTGCTGCTTTATTCGAGATGGGGCTAATGTCTTTAACAATTTGCTGTTGGCGCGCTGTTAGCTGTGGTTTTTGTGCAGATTGAATAATGGTCGGAGCGCTTGGGTCATCTAGCCAGCGTAATTGTTGATAGACTTTAAGGCCTTCTTCTTGGCCCTTTTCTTTTTGTAGTTGTGTGAGTAAATCTAAATTTGAGACTTCAGAACTTGCCGAAAAGAAGCGATTTAAAATTAAGCCCACCCAAACCATAGCAATATCTTCTGTTTGCCACGTTGAGGGTTTAAAACCATGATCTGTGAACTCTTTAGGCATAAGATTTGGATCTGCTAAAACCTCTTTTAACCGTTTATTAAAACCAGCGGCATAACCTTCAAAAATTGCTCGATCTTCAGGTGAGAGCGCGGCAAGTTGCTGTTTAATGTTTTCTGGGTCAAAGCGGTTATGTGTAGCAATATCAAATTGAAGATAGTCGGGGCCGAGTACCTCAGCAACAGTGCCTAGTCCTGTACGTTTTGACATTTCCATCTGGAATAATCGATCGGTCGCTACCGAATAGCCATAACCGTAGAAAAGTCCGTAGGTATCATTTGCATATACATGGGGCGTACCAAAGTTATCACGCTTAATCGTGATCTGCTTTTGTGTAGGCGTTGGGTCTAAATTTGACGAAGAATTACAACCAGCTAAAAACGCACCTAAAAGTAATGTTCCATATTTAATTAAAGGGCGTGTAGGGTGAGGCCGAGAGTTCAGCATAAGTATGTTCAATTTAGATATCCTTACTTTCATTGTGATGTAGAAGTGAATGATTTAAGAATCAACTTAGATTCACGTCACTGATGAACAAGCCCTGTTCATGAAATTAAAATACTGTTATTTATCCATGTAATTTTCCATCACATTTGAGGTATATATTTATACCTTCTCGAACAAGTTATTTAAATTTCTATTTTGAGTTAATAAAAAAGGCCATGATTGGCCTTTTTAGAAATGAATGAATTTTATAAAAACTAAATTAGCTCACTAAAAAATCCTTTAAAATTTTATTAAAAGCTTTCGGCTGTTCTACATTTGAAATATGAGAGGCGTTTATTTCTGCAAGCTTTGATTGGGGAATATGCTGCTGCATGAATTCACCATCTGCAACAGTTGTTACTGGGTCTTGAGTTCCAGCAACCACTAATACAGGAACTTTAATGTCTTTTAATTGCTTACGGACATCCGCTTTAGCCAAAGCCTCGCAACAATTGGCATAACCTATTGCGCTGCCAGCACTTAAGTCGTTACACAGGTTGTTGACAATTGAAGAGTGACTTTGGATAAAGGGATCTGTAAACCATCGCGAAGCTGCTGTAGCTGCGATTGGTTGTAAACCTTGCTCACGTACTAATTTTGCACGGTCAAGCCATGCTTGTTCTTGTCCAATTTTAGCGGCAGTATTTGCCACAACCACGTGACTAAAACGGTCTGGATAGTGAATTGCAAGCCATTGACCCGTTAAACCACCCATAGAAATACCACAAAAAGCAGCTTTGCTAATATTCAGGTGGTCTAGTAATCGGACAACATCCTCACCTAATTGCGCGACAGTGTATGGGCCGTCAGGTGTAGATGATGAACCGTGACCACGTGTGTCATAGCAGATCACAAAAAATTGATCTTTTAACTCATTAAACTGTTTTTTCCACATGCCATAGTTGGTGCCCAAAGAGTTGGAAAACACCAAAGCAGGGGAAGACGGTTCACCAAAGGTCTGATAATTAATTTGTGCATCGGCAGATTGAAAAGATGGCATTTGTTTCTCCTTAATGTGCTTCAACACGTTCAATAATGAGTGCAATCCCTTGCCCCACACCAATACACATTGAACATAAGGCATAACGGCCACCTGTTTGCTCAAGCTGGTTTAAGGCTGTGGTCACTAGACGTGCACCTGAAGCACCAAGTGGATGACCCAAAGCAATTGCACCACCGTTTGGATTGATCTTGTCAGAATCATCGGGTAAACCTAAATCACGAGTCACTGCCAAAGCCTGTGCAGCAAAAGCTTCATTGAGCTCAATCACATCCATCTGATCTAAAGTCAGGTTGGCTTGTTTAAGAAGCTTTTTGATTGCAGGTGCTGGAGCAAATCCCATAATGCGAGGTTCTACACCCACCGCTGTTGAAGCAATGATCTTGGCACGTGGTTTTAGGTTGTAAGCTTGAACTGCTTCGTCTGAAGCAATCAGTAATGCTGCTGCACCATCATTAATGCCCGAAGCATTACCCGCAGTGACTGTACCATCTGCTTTAACAACTGGCTTAAGCTTGCTTAAAGCTTCAAGTGTAGTTGATGCACGTGGATGTTCATCGGTATCGATCACAACAGCATCCCCCTTACGCTGAGGGATTTCAACTGCCACGATTTCTTTAGAAAAAAAGCCTTTGGCTTGCGCGCTTGCGGTGCGTTGTTGGCTCACCAAGGCAAACTGGTCCTGATCTGCACGATTCACGTTAAACTGTTCAGCCACGTTTTCGGCAGTCTGGGGCATGGTGTCTACACCATACAATTCTTTAAGTTTTGGGTTAATGAAACGCCAGCCCATGGTGGTGTCTTCAATCTTCTGGCTACGACCAAAAGCACTGTCTGACTTACCCATCACATAGGGTGCACGGCTCATGCTTTCTACACCACCAGCAATCACCAAGTTCGCTTCACCTGCCTTAATAGCACGGGCTGCCATAGCAATGGCATCGAGTGAAGAACCACACAAACGGTTAATGGTGGTTGCCGGCACCTGATACGGTAAACCTGCAAGTAAAGCTGACATACGGCCAACATTACGGTTGTCTTCACCGGCTTGGTTTGCGCATCCATAGATCACATCATCGACCTGTTCCCAATCTACATTCGGGTTACGCTGCATGAGAGCTTTAATCGGCACAGCGCCAAGGTCATCGGCACGGACAGGTGCAAGACCACCGGCATAACGGCCGAATGGGGTACGGATAGCATCAATGATATAAGCGTTTTTCATTCTAACTTTTGTCCTTTACTTCAGGCCTTTGAGCCATTCTCCGTAGGTATTTCGCGTTGGCGACATGGATGTCGCCTCGTTACTCAGCACAACAGGGATGTTGTGTCTGAGTAACAAAGGTTTTTGGTTACTTTTTTAAAAAAGTGATACGAATTAGCTGGTGGCATCTGGCTTAAACAGATAAGACTCCGTTGTGATGATTTATAAATTTTCATATCAACGAATAACATCACGGTTGTAATTTACTGTGATATCCCTAGGTCTGTTGCATAAGCGATACCTTACTTTTGAAAGGTCAAAAGTAACAAAAACCTTTGTTGAACAGAGGAGGCTTCCTTGCCTCCCTGTCCAACGGGCGACATCCATGTCGCCTGTCACGATAGATAGTGCTGTTTAAACTTTACCCTTGTGTCGCATCAATCAAAGTTGCACCTGTTAAAGCCTGTAACTCTTCAAAGCTGAGGCCTTCCACTTTCTCAATCACCTTTAAACCTTCACTAGTCACATCAATCACACAAAGGTCGGTGTAAATACGGTCAACACAGCGTTTACCCGTTACTGGATAAGTTAGCTCAGCCACAATCTTCGGTTCACCTTGCTTGGTTACATGATCTGTGGTGATAAATACTTTCTTGGCACCTACTGCCAAATCCATCGCACCACCAACAGCAGGAATCGCATCCGGTGCACCCGTGTGCCAGTTCGCCAAGTCACCATTCGCTGCAACCTGAAATGCACCCAGCACTGCAATATCAAGGTGACCACCACGCATCATGGCAAATGAGTCACCGTGATGAAAAAAGCTACCACCTTCTAGCATGGTCACAAACTCTTTACCCGCATTAATCAGTTCGGGGTCTTCTTCACCCGCCACTGGTGGTGGGCCAAAAGCCAATAAACCATTTTCAGAATGAAGGAAAATATCTTTGTCATTAGGTAAATAGCTTGCGATCTTGGTTGGCAAACCAATGCCTAGGTTTACATAGGCCCCATCGGGAATGTCTTGTGCCACACGTTTTGCAATCTGGTCACGGCTGAGTTTCTGGTAGCTCATGTTATTTCTCCTTATTGCTTACTGTGCTTGCGCGACTTGAACAACATGCTGTACAAAGATGCCTGGGGTAATGATGTGCTCTGGATCTAATCCACCTAACTCTACTACCTCAGAGACTTGAACAATGGTGACATCAGCAGCCATAGCCATAATCGGGCCAAAGTTACGCGCAGATTTACGGTAAACCAGATTACCCCAACGGTCGCCCTTGTAAGCTTTAATCAAGGCAAAATCAGCTTTGATCGGATATTCAAGTACGTAGTCTTTACCATCAATCTCGCGTGTTTCTTTGCCTTCAGCCAAAAGTGTTCCAAAGCCTGTTGGGGTAAACACGGCACCTAATCCCATACCCGCTGCCTGAATACGACACGCCAGATTACCTTGTGGTACGACTTCAAGCTCTACTTTTCTGGCACGGTACAGCTCATCAAACACATAAGAGTCTGACTGACGAGGAAAAGAACAGATGACTTTTTTAACTGAACCGGCTTTCAGCAGTTTAGCCAGACCATAATCGCCATTACCGGCATTGTTGCTGACAATGGTCAGGTCCTTAATACCCAGTTCAATTAGTCCATCAATGAGTTCAGCGGGTTGTCCTGCGGTACCAAAACCACCAATCAGGATGGTGGCACCATCTTTAATTTGCGACAGAACCTCGGTAAGTGAGGACTTACTTTTGTCAATCATGTGAAAAACCTTAAAACGTGGGGTAAGGGTGTAGATTATTTATGACTACCGCTAAAAATTTATTCGAAATTCTTAGGGGTGGTCATAAATAAAGCTTCCAAAAGATAGATTAAAAGCGAACTTTTAATCCATCTGACTTAGATTATTAAGCACTAGCGCGACGGCGTTCAACTTCAGTAGAAGGTGCAGCAGCGGCATCTTTCACAAGTTCGATGTTGAATGTGATGTGTTTGAAAGCGTGATCTAAACCACGACGTTGAATTTCAACTGGGTCAGTTACATCAACTGCTGTTGCAACTAAGCCATCACGGGTTGCAAAAGCAAAGTCGTCCCATAAATACTCATCACCCTCAATGTTGAATTGAGTTGTAAGCTTGCGGAAACCCGGTGCAGAAACGAAGTAATGAACGTGAGATGGACGGTTACCATGACGACCTAACTTGTTAAGAAGCGCTTGGGTGGTTCCTTCTGGAGGGCAACCATAACCAACAGGCATAGTCGTTAGAGCAACATATTTACCATCAGCATCAGTCAAAATACTACGACGTAAGTTAAAGTCAGATTGAGACTTGTCAAAGAATGAGTAATTACCCAAGCTGTTGGCATGCCATATTTCAACTTTTGCATTTTCAATGATTTTGCCATCGGTATCTGTCACAGTACCTTCAATAATTAAGGTATCAATTTTGCCTGTTTCAGTACCATCATCCATACGTGCAAAACCAACAGTTTCAGGCGCACCAGCTACATAAAGTGGGCCTTCGATGGTACGAGGTGTACCACCAGCAACGCCTGCTTTGGCATCGGCTTCATCAGCACGTAAATCAAGGTAATGCTCAAGACCTAGACCCGCTGCCAACAGTCCAAGTTCATTGGCTTGGCCTGCATCTGTGAAATATTCCAAACCTTTCCACACTTCTGACGGTTGGATATCTAAATCTTCGATGGCTTGAAATAAATCCCCGAGAAGGCGCACTACAATTTGCTGAACACGTGCATCGACTTGGCCTTTAGCTGTGTCGATATTCATTTGTTTTACAAGCGCATCAATTTGTTGACGGTTCATACTAAAACTCCTTAAGTATGCAATACGGTTTTGGGTGGCAGTGTTGCGGGCAATTTGTTTTGCTAGCGAATAATGACTGCCACATTCCTTGTTACCTTCTGAATCAATATATTTAGTTTTTAAATGGACTTCAGAAATCACATTTAAAAATTCTTTTTGATTTACGAATCATCATCACGAACAGAAGAAGGGTGGCGATTAAGTGCCATGACTTCGATGTTCATGTAAGGATAGAGGGGTAATCCCTGTAAAATATTGTGCAATTCCTCATTGCTCTCTACATCAAAAATACTGATGTTTGAGTACTGACCTGTAACTCGCCAGATGTGACGCCATTTACCTTGACGTTGTAAGTCTTGCGAATAGGCTTTTTCAACGGCCTTAATTTCATTTGCTTTGTCGGCTGGCATATCAAGTGGAATATGCACATCCATACGTACATGAAATAACATGGGAAACTCCTTATCCTGTTGCCTTAGCGACGTAACTTCTCAACTTTGTTTTCATCAATTTCAATGCCTAGGCCTGGAGCTGTTGGCAAGTGCAATTCAAAGTTCTCGTAGCGTAAAGGTTCTTTTAAAATTTCTTCGGTCAGTAATAACGGGCCAAATAATTCGGTACCGAATGCTAATGTTTCAAAAGTTGCAAATGCATGAGCGGAAGCAATACTGCCTACGGGACCTTCGAGCATGGTGCCGCCATAAAGGTCGATTCCAGCCAAACCTGCAATTTTGGCAACTTCACATGCTTCAATTAGACCGCCAGATTGCTCAATTTTTACTGCAAATACATCTGCACCATGATTTTTTGAAATACGGTACGCACTGTCTGGTCCAGTTAAAGCTTCATCAGCCATGATTGCGACATCAAAACGGTGGGTTAAACGAGCAAGTGCTTCAGTATTTTGAATAGCACAAGGTTGTTCGATTAAGTCGATTCCGCCATCTTGCAGTTGTTGAATACCTTGAATACATTCCAGCTCTGACCATGCACGATTTACATCAACACGTACACTAATATCTGCACCTAGTGCTTTTTTAATTGCAATGACATGGTCAACATCGTGCTGTAAAGGGCGAGCACCAATTTTGAGCTTGAACGTGTTATGACGTTTTAGCTCAATCATTTTTCGTGCTTCAGCAATATCTTTTTCTGTGTCGCCAGACGCCAGAGTCCAAAGTACAGGTAAACTATTGCGTAGACGTCCACCTAAAACTTCGCTTAATGGCACGCCTAAACGTTTTGCCTGAATATCAAGTAGGGCAGTCTGAATGGCACATTTCGCAAAGCGGTTACCATTAATATTTTTACGAATCAGTTTTAGTGTTTGAGCAACGTTTAAATCTTTAACTGATGTGAGTAATGGTGCAAAGTAAGTATCAATATTGGCTTTGACACTTTCAGGACTTTCTTCACCATAGTTCAGTCCACCAATGGTGGTCGCTTCACCCCAACCGACAATACCATCCGTAGTCGTAATTTTAACGAGCACCAAAGTCTGAGTACGCATTGTGGTTACAGACAACTGGTGAGGACGGATAGTTGGAATATCCACAAGTATGGTTTCTATGGTTCTATACATGAAGTTTCAACTATTTCAAACTTATTTACATACCATAGAAGAATGTAATAGCCTAAAATAGATATAGAACGGTATTTTAAGATACTAAAAAGGTATATTAATGGAATTAAGACATCTACGTTATTTTGTTACCGTTGTTGAAGAGCAAAGCCTGACAAAAGCGGCTGAGAAGCTTTTTATTGCCCAGCCACCTTTAACACGTCAAATCAAAAAACTAGAGGAAGAGTTAGGGATTGATTTGTTTGTGAAAGGTTCACGTCCATTAAAAGCGACAGAAGCAGGCCTGTTTTTTTACCAACATGCGGTACAAATCTTAACGCATACCGCTCAAGCGGCTTCTATGGCTAAAAAAATGAAGCTGGTCGATAACATTGTCAAAGTAGGTTATGTCAGCTCACTGCTTTATGGGCGTCTACCACAAATCATTTATTTATTTAGACAAAAAAATCCTGACATTCATGTTGAACTGATTGAGTGCGGAACACGAGATCAGGTTGAAGCTTTAAAATTAGGGAAAATCGATTTAGGTTTTGGTCGATTACCCATTAGTGATCCAGCCATTAAAAGACTTCTACTTAGAAAAGAAAAATTAAAATTAGCTATTCATAAAAAACATCCTTTAAGTGAATTTCAAGATTCGGGAATTTATTTATCTCAAATTATTAATGAGACGATTTTTTCTTATCCAACTACGCCTAAGCCGAACTTTTCCACCACCATTCAAGCTTTATTTACCAAGTTAGGTTTAATTCCAGCTAAATTCACCGAAGTGCGAGAAATTCATATGGCATTGGGACTCGTGGCGTCCGGAGAAGGGATTTGTATTATTCCAGAAAGTGCCTGTGACATTGGAATGAAGAATTTAACTTACTTAAATATCTTAGACTTAGAAGCTTATAGTCCGATTTCTCTATCTATGCGAAACATGGATCAAAGTTCGTATATTCCTAAAATTTTAGATTGTATTGAAGAGATCTATAGCCAAGAAGAAGTGTCTAGAAATTTGAATTTATAAATTTTTAATACGATTAAAATTGAATTTTCATGTTATTTTAAAACTTTAAACCTATAGGTAATATGTAAAAGGAATTATTGAATGAGAAAAATTTTAGGACTAGCTTCTCTCATTATGTCTACTGGTGTTGTACATGCTGAACAATTAAATGAACAAGAACAAATTTCTCCATACAGTGCAAATGTAACTTTCGCGAGTCAATATATATCACGTGGTTTCCAACAAACATGGGGTAAACCAGCTTTACAGATTGGTTTAGATTATGCAAATCCGAATGGATTATTTGTGGGTACTTGGGCATCAAATGTGAGTTCAAAGTATCTTCGAGATGCTTCAGTTGAGTGGGACGTTTATGCCGGTTACTTAAAAACTTTTGATAAGTTTTCGGCTGGCATGACGGTTTTTTATTACTACTATCCGGGAGCTGAAAGCACACCTGAAACGGGTAATACCAGTTATAACTATGGCGAAATTGTGCCGCAAATTGGTTATGGACCTTTAACGCTTAAATACTTCATTACTTACACGCCAGATTATGCAGGCTATAACTCAAATACGATGGGTGGGCCAGAAGGTAAACGCTCAAGAGGAACAACATATCTGGATTTAACTTTTACGCAGCCAATAAATGAAACTTGGACTTTTGGTGCCCATTATGGCTATGAAAGAATTAAAAATTTCTCAGAAGCTAATTTTCAGGATGTTAAAGTCGAGCTTATTAAAGATTTAGGTGACGGTTGGAATACAGGATTAGCCTACACCAAAGCTTGGGATAAGGATGGGTACTATAAAAATTATACGAATGGTGAGCCAGATGCACCTATTTCGAATCCGATTGACTCAATATTTACGGTATCAGTGAAAAAGGTTTTCTAATTTCAAAATATAAAAAACACCTGATTACTTTGTCTTGGGATAATCAGGTGCTAAATAATTAAGATGTATAAAAATTATTTTTTGATTAAATCGTAAGCCATTTTAGTATCGTCTAATTGAACGAGAGAGGCATGGCGTGCTGATAATGGATCTTTATTTTCAATTGCTGTCAAAATTGCTTTATGCCTTGGCAATGAATGACCTTGTAAATTGGGGCGTAGACTGGTGACCTGAATAGATTGCTGTAAGGGTAAAACCAGCATTTTTGACATATAGGCCAATAGTTCATTATGTGTTGCTTTGGCAATCGCCAGATGAAATTGAATATCTGGCTCTATAAATTCTTCCACCGTTACAGCTTTTTTCATACCTTCATAGGCATGTTTAATACGTTGAATATCTTCATCGGTGGCTGTGCTTGCTGCAATATAAGCTAACTCTGGTTCAAGAACTCGTCGTACGGTAGAGAGAGTCTTAAAAAACTCATGTTCAGGAGTGGTTTGAATTAGCCAAAAAAGTACATCTGGGTCGAGTAAATGCCATTCATCTTTAGGTCTAACAACGGTACCAATTTTAGGCCTTGAGTAAGTTAAACCCTTGGCATTTAAAACACGTATCGCCTCACGAAAAACAGGTCGGCTGACTTTGTATTCCTCACACAAATCAACTTCACTTGGCAGCTTTTCATTTTCCAAAATTTCTCCAGAAACAATTTTTAGCCCGAGTTGTTGAACAATTAATGCATGTTGGCTTTTGCTAGGAATAGGATTTTTATAGTCAGCTTTACTCATATTTTACTATTACGACACGTTGAATATCCTATGGTATAGATGACCTTGTCTTTTAACAAGGTCATCTTTTTATAGAAATAAATTTAGTGAGAATGGCGTGGAACTTCTGAACCGCGGCAGCCAACCAAGAAATCAAAATCACAACCTTCATCTGCTTGTAAGACATGTTCTACATAGAGTTTGCGGTAGCCACCAATAAAACTTGGAGCAGCAGGAGGCACTAAACTCTCAAGACGTTGTTTAAGCTCTTCATCACTCACTTCTAGGTGAAGTTTTCCTTCATAGGCATCGAGTTTGATGAAGTCACCATTTTGAACTGCGGCTAAAGGTCCACCAGCCATTGCTTCGGGTGCAACATGTAAAACTACGGTGCCGTATGCTGTACCACTCATACGTGCATCGGAAATACGGACCATATCGGTAATGCCTTTAGCTAATACCTTTGGTGGTAGCCCCATATTTCCAACTTCGGCCATCCCAGGATATCCTTTAGGACCAGCATTTTTCATGACAAGAATACATGTTTCATCGACATCAAGGTCCGGATCGTTAATGCGGGCTTTATAGTCATCGAAGTTTTCAAATACGACTGCACGACCGCGGTGTTTCATCAGTTCAGGTGTTGCAGCAGACGGTTTAAGCACTGCACCTTTAGGGGCTAAATTACCGCGTAAAATACACATGCCGCCATCTTGTCGAATTGGATTATCTATTTTTCGAATGACTTCATCGTTATAAATAGGTGACTGCTGGCAATTTTCCCAAATGGCTTGACCATTTACGGTTAACGCTTGTGGATGCGGTAATAAATTCGCTTCGCCCATACGACGAATTACGGCAGGTAAACCACCACTATAATAAAATTCTTCCATTAAAAAACGGCCAGAAGGCTGTAAGTCAACAATGGTAGGCATGCCACGGCCGACACGGTTCCAGTCATCGAGTTGTAAATCGACCCCAATACGGCCGGCAATTGCTTTTAAGTGAATAACCGCATTGGTAGAACCACCAATTGCAGCATTGACTTTAATGGCATTTTCAAAAGCTTCTTTGGTTAGAATTTTAGATAGACGTAAATCTTCATGCACCATGTCGACAATACGCATACCCGATAGGTGAGCTAATACATAACGCCGAGAATCAACTGCTGGAATAGCTGCATTGTGCGGTAAAGAAGTGCCTAGGGCTTCAGCCATACACGCCATTGTAGAGGCTGTGCCCATGGTATTACATGTACCAGCTGAGCGTGACATGCCAGACTCGGCAGATAGAAATTCATTTAAATCAATTTTGCCCGCTTTTAATTCTTCATGCATTTGCCAAACGATGGTACCCGCACCAATGTCTTTACCTTTGTGTTTACCGTTAAGCATCGGCCCACCAGTCACCACAATGGCTGGAATATCACAGCTTGCAGCACCCATTAATAATGCAGGTGTCGTTTTATCACAGCCCGTAAGTAGCACGACGCCATCAATAGGGTTGCCACGAATGGCTTCTTCAACATCCATGCTGGCCAAGTTCCGCGTGAACATAGCGGTTGGACGCAAATTTGATTCACCATTTGAAAACACTGGGAACTCCACAGGGTAACCGCCTGCTTCCAAAATCCCTTTTTTTACATGTTCGGCAATTTTTCGAAAATGTGCATTACAGGGTGTGAGTTCAGACCATGTATTACAAATTCCAATGATCGGTTTACCTTGAAACTCATGGTCAGGAATTCCCTGATTCTTCATCCAACTACGATACATAAAGCCATTTTTATCCGTTGTACCGAACCAGGCTGCTGAACGAAGAACTTGTTTGTTTTTCATACAAATTTCCCTATATAGTATTACTATTTAAATTTATTTAAATCAAAATACACTAAAAAAATTACTTTTAAAAGGTTTGAAATTTAAATAGTAATACTATATTTTAAATAAAAATGATTATTTGTGAGCAAGAAGCTCTATACATAAATAATGGAAATGGAGACAAAGATGGATTTTGAAAAGGATGTAATACGGACGGTCACGTTTAAGCTCATACCTGCATTAGTCATACTTTATCTGGTCGCATATATAGACCGAGCTGCTGTTGGTTTTGCTCATTTGCACATGGGTGCTGATGTTGGAATTGGCGACGCAGCCTATGGTCTAGGAGCAGGTCTATTTTTTATTGGATATTTTCTTTTTGAAGTACCGAGTAACTTACTTCTAGACAAATTTGGTGCCCGCAAATGGTTTACCCGCATTTTGTTGACGTGGGGGCTAATCACCATGGCAATGGCACTCATTCAAGGACCAAAAAGCTTTTATTTTCTACGGTTTCTACTTGGTGTAGCTGAAGCAGGCTTTTTTCCGGGTGTTTTATATCTGATTACGCAATGGTACCCAGTACGCCACCGTGGAAAAATCATGGGCATGTTTGTGCTTTCACAGCCCATTGCCATGATGATTGCTGGGCCTTTAGCAGGTCTATTACTTGGCATGGATGGCATTGCAAATTTACATGGTTGGCAGTGGTTATTTATTGCAGTTGGATTGCCTGCGGTTTTATTGGCTTTACCAACATTCCTTTGGCTGCCAGATAATATTGATAAAGTGAAATGGTTGAGCATTGAGCAAAAGCAATGGCTTAAAAATGAACTTATTAAAGATGAAGCGGAATACGATCAAACTCGACACGCCAATCCATTACATGCTTTAAAAGATAAACGCGTACTTTTATTGGCACTCTACTATTTACCAGTAACTTTAAGTATTTATGGTCTAAATCTGTGGTTGCCTTCTATTATCAAACAATTTGGAGGCGGCACCGATCTTCAAATTGGTTTCTTGTCTAGCATTCCCTACATTTTTGGAATTATTGGTCTTCTCATTATTCCACGTAGTACTGATCGTCTAAATGATCGTTATGGACACTTAAGTTTTCTTTACGCATTAGGTGCTTGCGCAATGTTTTTAAGTGGTTGGTTACATTCTCCAGTCATGCAATTGGCTGCTTTGGCTGTGGTTGCATTTTGCCTATTTTCATCAACGGCTGTGTTCTGGACTTTACCGGGGCGTTTCTTAACAGGCACAAGCGCTGCTGCTGGTATTGCCTTAATCAATTCTGTTGGGAATTTAGGTGGCTATGTCGGGCCGTTTGGTATCGGACTTTTAAAAGAATACACAGGAAATATGGCTGCTGGTTTGTATTTCTTATCAATTGTCATGATTTTCGGCTTGATCTTGACCTACATCGTATATGCCAAGCTCGAACGTCAAAAAACACAAACAGTGAATATTCAAAAGCCATTCTAAAGGAATAAAACATGCAAATTATTCAATTTGAAAATCGTGCAAATCAGCGTGCCGTCGCAAAAGTGGAAGGCAACATGGTGTATCCGGTTAAAAATATTCAATCGGTTCGTGATTTAGCACTTTTGGCAATTCGTAATAAAGTTTCATTGGAACAGCAAGTTGAGACTCAAGGTTTTGAAGCAGAAACCTATGATTATTCATCTTTATTGGCAGACCTAAAAGTCTTGCCACCATTGGACCATCCAGATCCGACACATTGTTTAATTTCTGGCACAGGTTTAACCCATTTAGGTTCTGCATCTGCACGCGACAAAATGCATCAACAAAATTTAAGTGATGATAGCTCCGTCACAGACACCATGCGGATATTTCAGTGGGGTCTACAAAAGGGCCGTCCAACAGAAGGACAGGTGGGCGCACAACCAGAATGGTTCTATAAAGGCGATGGTTCAATTGTGGTGAGACCAGGAGCAGATTTGCCTTTACCTCCCTTTGCCGAAGATGGCGGAGAAGAACCTGAAATTGCAGGCTTATATGTCATTGGCGAAGACTTAAAGCCTTACCGAATCGGATTTGCACTGGGTAATGAATATTCTGACCATGTGATGGAACGCCGTAATTATCTATATCTAGCTCATTCAAAATTGCGTTTTTGCAGTTTTGGTCCAGCTTTACGGACAGGCGAATTACCAAAACATTTAGTGGGAACCAGCCGTTTGCGCCGTGATGGACAAATCATTTGGGAAAAAGAGTTTCTGTCGGGTGAAGACAATATGTGTCATAGCTTGGCAAATCTAGAATATCACCACTTTAAGTATCAACAATTTTTAAAAGCAGGCGATGTTCACATTCACTACTTCGGTACAGCGACTTTGTCTTTTGCTGACGGTATTCAAGCGCAAGTAAATGATGAATTTGAAATAGAAATGAAAGAGTTTGGCTACCCGCTTAAAAACAAACTTGCCCCTACACAACCAGAACTACCTATTGGTTCAGTCATTACACTTTAAGGAATTTAAAATGGTCATTGGATATAACTTTATTGGCGGTTCACGCAGTGCTCAAAGTACAACACTATTAAAAAGTGTGAATGCAACGACGGGCGAATCTCTGCCTTATGAGTTTCACCATGCAACCGAACAGGAAATCAATCAGGCCTGTGAAGCAGCCAGTCAAGCTTTTAAAACTTACCGTCACACTTCACCTGAACAGCGTGCAACCTTTTTAGAAAATATTGCTGATGAACTCGATGCTTTAGGTACAGATTTTCTAGAGGTCGTTTCACAAGAAACTGCCTTACCACTTGCACGTTTGCAAGGTGAACGCGGTCGTACCAGTGGACAAATGCGTTTGTTTGCCAAAGTGTTGCGCCGTGGAGATTTCCTAGGCGCCCGTATTGATACAGCTTTACCAGAACGCCAGCCTTTACCACGCCCAGACCTACGCCAGATTAAAATCGGTGTTGGCCCCGTTGCAGTATTTGGTGCCAGTAACTTTCCATTAGCCTTTTCAACTGCCGGCGGCGACACTGCTTCTGCTTTAGCAGCCGGCTGTTCGGTTGTGGTGAAAGCCCATAGCGGACATATGGCGACAGCAGATTTTGTGGCTCAGGCAATTGAACGTGCGGTAGAGAAATCAAATATGCCTAAAGGCGTATTTAACATGATTTATGGCAATGGTGTGGGCGAACCATTAGTGAAACATCCTTTAATACAGGCAGTAGGTTTTACCGGTTCACTCCGTGGTGGACGGGCTTTATGTGACATGGCAGCAGCACGTCCACAACCGATTCCAGTATTTGCTGAAATGAGCAGCATTAACCCAATGCTAATGTTGCCAGAAGCCTTAAAAAACCGAGGTGAAAAAATTGCACAGGACTTGGCAGATTCAGTGGTTCTGGGCTGTGGTCAGTTCTGTACCAATCCGGGATTAATTTTAGGAATCAAATCAGCCGAATTTAGTCAGCTCATTACTAACCTGACTGAAATTATGGGCGGAAAACCTGCTCAAACTATGCTGAATGCCGGAACCTTAAAAAGCTATGCGGCAGGTCTGGAACACTTAACCGAGCACCAAGGCATTGAGCACTTGGCGGGCCAAACCCAACAAGGCAATCAGGCACAGCCTCAATTGTTTAAAGCCGATGTTGAGCTTTTACTGGCAGGTGACCAGCTTTTACAAGAAGAAATCTTTGGTCCGGCAACTGTCATTATTGAAGTTGAAGATAAAGCGCAACTTCTTCAAGCCTTACAAAGCATGAACGGTCAGCTCACTGCGACTTTAATTGCTGACGAAGCCGATTTAACCGAGTTTGCAGATGTGGTTCCGGTGCTCGAAGAAAAGGCAGGCCGATTACTGTTAAATGGCTATCCAACGGGTGTTGAAGTGAGTGATGCCATGGTGCATGGTGGACCGTACCCAGCAACATCAGATGCCAGAGGCACCTCGGTTGGAACCTTGGCAATCGACCGATATTTACGTCCAGTGTGTTACCAGAACTACCCGCAAAGTTTATTGCCGGAGGCTTTGAAAGACAGTAACCCGTTGCAGATTTTAAGACTCGTAAATGGTGAGATGACCAGAGGCGCGATCTAATAAACTAAAAAGAGACCTGTTAAGGGTCTCTTCTTCATTATTTGTTATGAATAGCAATAAATCTACAGTGGAGTGGGCAAATTAAGTACTACCTGAGCGTCTTCCACCACATCTAAACGTAGAATTTTTGAAGCACCTAATTCATTTAGTAACCTTGTTAAAGGTCCCTCATTTTTTTCAAGTTGCACATTTTTCGGGAAAAGCTTTTGTGCAAAAGAAAGAATATTAGATTGAACTTCTGTTTGGTGCCATGTTCCATCAACCACATGTAGCATGGTGGCTTTGTTGATATGCGTTTCAGAATCGACATATTTTAATGTTGGAACAGCTGTTTTTAGACTTAAATCTAATTTGCCATTTAAATCGGTAATATTAGCTTGAATCTCTTTTGGGTTAATGTTGACATTAATTTTAGTCAGCCATTTCGGTAGCTGGTAACCATATACGCCTCGTACTCTGGCAATTTCTGTATCTACAGGCAAAGCTAAAACATGGGCATGAAAATGACGTTGACGAATCGATTTCATTAATTCTGCAATGTGTGGCCCACGAGCATTAGGTTTACGTACAACAATCGCAATTGACACTTCGTTATATGGGTCATTGTCACAAACTGAATAGGCAAAAAATGTGACGGCTACCAACCCATAACCCGGAAATGGTTGTAGTGGCGTTAAAGCAGCGGGAAGTTTTGCCTTAATGTGCTTAATCGGAGCGAGCATTAAAAGCTGTACATTAGCACTACGATAATAAAAGTTAGGTGCCCAAACAGGACCTACACGAGATTCGACAATTTTTTTAGGAATATGACGGAAAAAATCGATGTTGCCAGCAGCAGGGTCTTGAGCGACTTCATCTAAATCGGGATTCATTCTAAAACGGTCATAATAACCACCTTTGGGTACTTTGACTTTTTGTTGCCCAAACTCAACCTCAGTAAACTGTTGTTTTATATTCATGAGAGTTCACCTTTACATTAATTGACCGAGTAGCTACGTTTGTCCATATCGAGACGTGTTAATTTATAGCCAATGTAGTCACTATAAGATTAAAGTTAACTTTAAAGTCAAGGCTTTAATTTTCATGTGTAAAAGCTTTAATATTTAAAAGAAATAAAATAAAAAACAATTAAATATTAAAAAGATACAAAGTACCCTAGACTATTCATATAAATTTTATTTTAAAAATAAGTTAAGACTGTTGACCTTAAAGCTAACTTTAACCTTAGTATAAACATTCAAACCTTTATAACGATCTACAAACAGATTTTCAGCAGGAGAACAAAGATGGGTTATGTAACCACAAAAGATGGCGTAGACATTTTCTATAAAGATTGGGGGCCACGCGATGCCCAAGTTTTATTTTTTCATCACGGTTGGCCTTTAAGTTCAGATGATTGGGACACTCAATTACTTTTCTTTTTAGGAGAAGGCTATCGTGTGGTGGCTCATGACAGACGAGGGCATGGTCGCTCTAGTCAAGTCTGGGATGGTCACGATATGGACCATTACGCAGACGATGTTGCAGAGGTGGTTAAACATCTCAATATTAAAAATGCAATTCATATTGGCCACTCAACAGGCGGTGGTGAGGTGGCTCACTATATCGCTCGTCATGGCGAAGAAAATGTTGCAAAAGCTGTCCTTGTCAGCGCAGTACCGCCGCTGATGGTTAAAACTGAAAATAATCCCGAAGGTTTACCAAAAGAAGTTTTTGATGACCTACAAAATCAGGTTCTCACAAACCGTGCGCAATTTTTCCGTGACTTGCCATCTGGCCCGTTCTATGGTTTTAACCGACCTGATGCGAAGCCATCGGAAGGTATTATTGCTAACTGGTGGCGTCAGGGGATGACGGGCAGCGCGAAAGCGCATTACGATGGTATCGTAGCTTTTTCACAAACTGACTTCACCGAAGATTTAAAGAAAATCACGGTTCCTGTTTTAGTGTTACATGGTGACGACGACCAGATCGTGCCTTATAAAACTTCTGGCGTGAAATCTGCTGAACTGCTTCAAAATAGCCAACTCAAAATCTACCCAGGCTTTTCGCATGGCATGTTAACCGTAAACCATGAAGTGATTAATGCGGACTTATTAGCCTTCATTCGCGAGTAATTAAAAGTATTAAACTGTAAAAAGAGGCATAACAAATGTCTCTTTTTTTATATAAAAAATAAGTTAATTCAATTTATTAAGTGATATAAGGTGAAAAAGTATTGACATTAAAGTTAGCTTTAATCTTAAAGTGAAGCCATACTGAAAGAGGTCATTCCAATGAAAGTGTTCGAAAAATTAGTATTTCCAAATGGCTCATATGTTTCTAACCGTATTGCCAAAGCGGCAATGGAAGAAAATATGGCTGATATTAACCATGCGCCCTCAGAAGAGTTGATGCGTTTATATCAGGCTTGGGCGAATGGTGGTGTAGGTCTAATCATTACTGGAAATGTGATGGTAGACCGTCGAGCAATGACTGGACCGGGAGGTGTGGTGCTTGAAGATGAAAAGCATCTAGATACTTTTAAAAAATGGGCACAAATTGGACGTTCGAAAGGTGCGCAGGTTTGGCTTCAAATTAATCATCCGGGTCGTCAAATGCAAGCCAATCTTGGTCAGCAAACATGGGCACCTTCGGCAATTTCACTAGATTTAGGCAAAATGTCAAATCGCTTTAATGCACCAATCGAAATGAATGAAGACATGATTGCAGAGGTGATTCAACGTTTTGCAAATACGGCGCGTTTAGGTGAAAAAGCTGGATTTACCGGAGTTGAAATTCATGCAGCGCATGGCTATTTATTAAGTCAGTTTCTTTCTCCACTCAGTAATAAACGCCAAGATCGTTGGGGTGGTTCTTTAGAAAACCGAGCGCGTATTTTAATTGAAATTGTTAAAGCAGTCCGTGAAGTGGTGACACCTGAGTTCACTGTTGCCGTAAAGCTAAATTCAGCCGATTTCCAACGTGGTGGATTTAGCGCAGAAGATGCCCAACAAGTCGTTAAAATGTTAAATGAACATGCAGTCGATTTGGTTGAGCTCTCTGGTGGTAGCTATGAAGCACCTGCAATGCAGGGCCAAGCACGTGATGGGCGGACACTTGCCCGTGAAGCTTACTTTTTAGAATTTGCACAAGAGATTCGTAAAGTGGCCAAAATGCCTGTTATGGTGACAGGTGGCATTCGTCGTAAACAGGTCGCAGAACAGGTCGTCGAAAGTGGTGTAGATATGGTCGGTATTGCAACTGCTTTAGCAATTGAACCTAATTTGCCAAATGCTTGGAAACAAGGCCAGAATATTACTCCTGAATTAAAACCGATTACTTGGGAAAACAAAACACTTGCTTCACTTGCCAATATGGCGGTGGTCAAATTCCAGTTACGTAATTTAAGCTCTGGTAAAAAAACAAAACCGACTGTTTCACCAGCTTGGGCTTTAATATTGCAACAATCAGCTATGTCATGCCGTACCCGCCAATACAAAAAAGGTATGCGTGACTATTCATTTGCTTCTTAATAAGTGAGTTGTGTTATGACAAATCCTAACGATTCAAACTGGATAATTTATGGAGCAAATGGCTACACGGGCGAGTTAATCGCTCGTGAAGCTATACGTCAAGGTTTAAAACCGACACTTGCAGGTCGTAACAAAGAAAAAGTTGAGGCACTTGCTCAAGAGTTAGGGCTCGACTATAAAGCTTTTGGGCTTGATAACGTAGATGCGGTAAGTGAGCAACTCCAAGGCTTTAAACTGGTCATGCACTGTGCAGGGCCATTTTCAGCTACTTCAAAACCCATGATGGAAGCATGTATAAAAGCAGGTGCTCATTATCTCGATATTACGGGTGAAATTTCTGTATTTGAATTAGCGCAGTCACTTAACATTCAAGCAGAAAAAGCCGATATTGTGCTTTGTCCGGGTGTTGGCTTTGATGTGATTCCGACAGACTGCGTGGCAGCTGCACTGAAAGAAGCACTACCAGATGCAACCCATTTAGCGCTTGGTTTTGACTCTAGAACTGGGTTTTCACCGGGTACTGCCAAAACAAGTATAGAAGGTATGGGGGAAGGCGGAAAAATTCGTAAAAACGGAAAAATTACCACTGTTCCATTAGCACATTATGTTCGGACCATTGATTTTGGTGACGGTAAAAAAAGTGCCATGAGTGTTCCATGGGGAGATGTCTCTACCGCTTTCTATACAACAGGTATTCCAAACATTGAAGTGTTTGTTCCGGCGTTTCCAAAAATGATTATGGGCGCAAAAATGATGAACTATGTACGTCCAATATTAAGACTTAAAGCCGTGCAGAAGTTTATTAAGGCGCGTATTGAAAAAACAGTCGTTGGACCAAATGAAGAGCTCCGCGCAAAAGTACCGACCTATGTTTGGGGTGAAGCCAGAAATTCACGTGGAGAAATAAAAACCGCCCGCATCCAAACAGAAAATGCTTATAGCCTTACGGTCAATGGTTCACTGACCGTGGTGAATTATTTACTCAAAAATACCGTTAAAGGTGGTACATATACACCAGCAAAACTGATGGGTTATAAGCTAGTGACTGAGCTACCGGGTTCTGGACCGTTGGTCATTACTTAACAAAAACTTGGTTAAAACAGCATATTTATAGAGGAGTCCCGAATAAGATAATTCTTGTTCGGGCAATGGATAAAAATTAAAGATATTTCAAAGAATACAACTTCATTTAGGTTCAAAGAAAAACAGAAAACAAAACACTCCACGAGAAATAATTCAAATTGAATATACTAAAATGTAATGCATATTTTTTATAAACAATGGAATGTAAATAATGAGAAAACTAGTACTGTTCCTACATGCATCACTTGACGGTTTTGTCGAAGGTCCAAATGGGGCAATGGATATTGGCTGGATTGCTTACGACGCCGATTTAGCAAATCATGCAAAAGAAGTTTTAAGCACGGCCGACACGGTGATTTGGGGACGCGCGACTTACCAAATGATGCATGGTTACTGGCCATCTATACTTTCCAATCCAGAAGCTTCGGAGCACGAAAGGAATCATGCAGAATGGATTGAAAAGACTGAAAAAATCGTTTTTTCAACAACCTTAGATAAAGTTGAGTGGAATAATTCTAGACTTGTAAAAGATCATGTTGAAGAAGAGATCAATAAGCTCAAACAGCAATCGGGTAAAGATATGGTTATTCTCGGTAGTCCTAGATTTGCGCACTACCTCATGCAACTGAATTTAATTGATGAATATAAAATTACAATTTCTCCAGTCTTGATTGGTAATGGATTGCCTTTATTTGAGGGTGGTAGTGAAAAGACGAATCTTAAACTCATCGAAAATAAAACCTTTGCTTCAGGAGCGATAGGTCTTCATTACCAAAAGATAAGCTGATCTTTTCTAAAGTATTTGTATACCAGAGACGAATTACAGAGCTCGTCTATAATTCGTCTTTTTAGATTTATTGAATCGTACTTAAACGTTTAATGACAGCTTCGGCAATTTCTTTACTCGATTGAGGATTTTGCCCAGTAATAATTCTGTCGTCTGAAACTACATAAGAAGTAAATGGAACAAACGCTCGCTTGTATTTTGCTCCACGTTCAATGAGTCCCTTTTGTAAAGAAAAGGGAACTTGAGACTTAATACCTGACAGTGTTTCTTCAATATTTGCAAAACCAGTAACGGTTCTATTTGTAATTAACGATTTGCCATTTTCATCTTGTAGAGGTAATAAACCACCTACACCGTGACATACCGCTGAAATGACTCCGCCTTGTCGATAGATTTGTTCGCTAATGTTCTGCAAAGATTGATTGTTTGGAAAATCCCACATAGTGCCATGACCACCGGTATAGTAAATGGCTTTGTATTGTGATGGGTTAATTGCACTCGGGGATAGTGTGGTTTTTAGAAGTTGCATAAAGGCCGGGTCGGCTAAATGGTTTCGTGCCGATTTATCTAAGTAAATTGACTTTAAACTACGCTCATCTAACGGAACTTCACCACCGAGTGGACTTACAAGATCCATTTTATAGCCAGAGGCTAAAGCGACATCATAAAAATGAGTGAGTTCAGTCAACCAAAGTCCTGTTTTATCAGAACGAGTAGGGTAAGCTGAATGATTGGTCATCACCACTAAAATTTTTCCGCTTACTTTAGTCAGGCTTTGAGTTTTAGCTGACTCTGCGGCGTGTACCGCATTTGAAGTTAAAAAGATGGCGAAAATAATTGTTAACCAACGCTGAATATCCCAAACTTTAAACATGACAGGTTCCTCATCAATCACCTGTAGTCAATCGTATGTTTAAAGTTCGCTTGAAGGTCAATAGAATTTGTAGAAAATTTATGGTGTTTTTGCTTTGTCGTAGTAGAGATTCATGAGTCTTTCTGCATTTTCTTCGCAAGTAATCTCATCTGGCTTGTTATTAATGGCTTCAATCATTGTATGTAAGTTTTGCTTACTTGCTTTTAGTTTCTGTTCTAAAAGTTCTATTTCTTGAATTTTAGTTTCAAGTGTTTGAATGAGTTCATCGTGGTTCCAAGTAGCAACTTTTGAAGGCAAAAAAGCTTTAATTTCTGCTAACGTAAAACCAACTTGCTGTGCTTGTTGAATCAAAGAGAGTTGCTTTAAATCGTTGTTACTATATTCGCGATAGCCATTTGATTTTCTCTTAGCTTTAGGCAAGAGTTTGATTTGTTCATAATAACGAATTGTGGGCGTGCTTAAGCCACTTAATTTAGATAACTCACTAATATTCATAGCCACACATTCTCTTGACATTAAAGCTAACTTTAGACTTATAGTGTTGTAAAAGCAAGGTTCATAACTTTACCAAGCACACACTTTCATTAACAAGTTTCTATGCTTTGATAAATTAATGAACAGAATTATAAATATGAAAATGAGGTGAAGAGATGTCTAAACGCATATTACATGTCGTGACTAACGTTTCACGTTACAAAGATGTAGATGAGCCCACAGGTCTATGGTTAGGCGAACTTACCCATGCCTATGATGAGTTTGAGAAACAAGGTTATATTCAGGATATTGTAAGTCCGAATGGTGGAAAAACGCCGATTGAACCAAAGTCACTCGGTGCTTTAGTTGCCGATAAATCTGTCAAAGCGAGAGAAGACGATCAAGCATTTATGACTTTGCTGGCAAATACATTCAAACCGTCAGATATCAATTGGCAGGATTATGATGCGATTTATTACACTGGTGGCCATGGGGTAATGTGGGATTTTTTAGATAACCCTGAACTTCAAGAAATCACCAAAAATATTTATGAAAAAGGCGGTATTGTGTCGAGCGTTTGCCATGGCTACTGTGGCCTACTTAATGTAAGGCTTTCCAATGGTAAACGGCTTATAGAAGGGAAGAAGTTAACTGGCTTTGCATGGAGTGAAGAAATTTTAGCAGGGGTAGCAAAAAAGGTGCCTTACAATGCCGAAGAGTTAGCAAAAGAGTACGGTGCAGACTATGAAAAGGCTTTAATTCCATTTGCACCACATGTGGTTCAAGATGGAAATTTAATTACAGGCCAAAATCCATTTTCTGCTAAAAAAACGGCTTTAGAAATTATAGAAAATTTAGAAAAAGCCTAATAAATTAATCTACACAACAATAAACCCCAAAAGTAAAACCAATAAAGGTTCTCTGCTTTTGGGGTTTTAAAATAAGCTATCTAGAAAGGATAACTTTAAGGAACAATAACAAAATCAGGATTTGCTATCGAAAAAACAGTATCAAGGTCTGCCGCAGGCGGGTAAATCCAGACAGTATTAATTTCCTGTTTAATTTTTTTAGCATCTTCACGTACAAATTGAACTTTACGGTCCCAACCTTCTGTGTAAAGAGCTCCCCATGCACCTAAGTCAAGACAAGTGACATACTTTGGTTGGCTATATGCATGTAACGGTAAATCGACCAATTCTGCGGCTGCGTTGTAACCAGCAACACGGCCTAGGCTCATGGCATGCTGGCAAGACATCACATTAAAATTACCGAACTCATCGGTTGGAACTTTTACCGTATCACCCGTCACAAAAATATTTTTTGCTTCGGGTGCATGTAAATAAGCATCCCCAATAATACGGCCTAAATTATCTTTTTCACCTGAAATTTGAGAAGTGAGTGAGTTCGCCCGCATGCCCGCAGTCCAAATAACAGTTGCAGCCTCAATTCTTTCGCCGTTAGAAAGTGTTACCCCTGATGCATCAAGCGCAGAAACACGTACTCCAGTTTTACCTTCAATGCCTAGTTCTGTGAGTGCTTCTTGAATTACGGCAGCAGCTTCATCTCCCATTGCTGCACCAATTTCTGTTGAGGAATCAACTAAAACCACACGCACATCAGTTTCACCCAAAATACGACGCAGGCGTTCGGGCATTTCAGTTGCTGTTTCTAGGCCAGTTAAACCACCACCGGCAACCACAACAGTATTACGCGCTGCATTTGCAGCTGAGTTGACTAAGTTTTTAAGATGTTGATCTAGTTTTTCGGCATCTTCTAATGTACTTACACTAAAGCCATATTCTGTAAGGCCCGGAATGGGCGGCATAAAAGTGGTACTTCCAGTTGCCAGAATAAAACGGTCATAGCTTAAGGTTTGTTTGTTGCCATCGGTGGTTGAAACCTCAATGGTCTGTTGGTCGCCATCAATTTGATTTACCCAGCCTGCCAGAAATTTAACTCCAACCACGCTTAATAACTCTGAAATATCAGGGTTCATATTTTCAAGTACGGGTTCATAAAGACGAGGACGAATATCAACATTGGGGGTAGGGGAAACCATCACTACTTCAATATTTTGTTCTTGCGAAGCTAGGTGAATTGCTCTTTGTGCAGCAAGTGCAGCCCATAAACCAGCAAAGCCAGAACCAGCAATAATAATACGCTTACTCATTTGATTATCCTTTTGATAGGTTTTTTCGGACAATAAATTCCAGCTCATCACAAATTTAGGGTGAGCGAATCCTTTCTCTGATTGTCCGAAAAATCTGAGAAGGTGTTTAAAACGATTAGGGGAGTTTTATGTCAGGGTTTGAGGCCCTATCAGCTCGTTAGTCGGGGGTGTCCCGAGATATTTTATTTTTCCGCATTTTTGCTGTTCTTCCTTCGATGCGTTCATTGATCCAGCCATTTACATCACTAAAAAATACGTCGGGTGCATAACGGCCAAAACGGTCTGCAATATCACCAAGTGTATGAGCACCTAGCGCATCTCGCATGGCTTTTTCGGCCTGTAGCATGACGGCATGCACTGCACACACACCACTGGTTGCCCAATCTGGCGGGGCATGATTAAAGACTGCACACTTCCCACGGACTTCTTGGCACTCAAAAAGCGGTTTTTCACCTTCGATTGCATTCACGATATCTAAAAAACTGATTTCATGAGCCGGTTTGGCCAGTAAATATCCACCGCGAACACCTTCTTGTGCAACAACAAGGCCTGCCTTTTCAAGTTTAGGAAAAATCTTGGCCATAAAACTCGGAGAGACTCCTTGTAATTCGGCCAGATCCTTACTACTCAAAGGTTTATCTTCATTGTTCACAAGAAAAAGAAGACAGTGAATCGCATACTCGACGCTACTAGTGATATAAGCCATTTAATTTCATAATTGATCAATTACAAACACAGACTAACTCGGTCTGTGTTTTTAGTCAACAATAAAACTAAGACAAAGTAAGTCCTAGTTTTATTATTGAGTGATTTTGATAAAGAAAATATTAGTTATATTAATGAATTTAAAAGCCTTTAATGAAATATTAAGAGAGAAAATAATTTAAAACTAGCGAGAAAAAATTATGAACGCCACCAATAATTTTCTATATTTGGCTCATTCAGATTTAGGATTTCGCCCATTTGTGGTGTGCTAATGCCCAAATCTTTTTGCTTAGCCAAACCGACAATACGTTCAAATGGATCGTCCCAAGCATGAAGCGCCAAGTCAAAAGTACCGTTATGCACAGGTAATAAATGACGTCCTTTTAAATCGAGATGGGCTTGTAAAGTTTGCTCTGGTTGCATGTGAACATCTGGCCATTCTGGGTCATAAGCTCCAGTTTCAATCATAGTGAGATCGAAAGGTCCATAACGATGTCCAATCTCTTTAAAGCCATCAAAATATCCCGTGTCACCGCTAAAAAATACGCGTAGATCACTATCAATAATTACCCACGATGCCCATAAAGTTGCATTACTGTCACTCAAGCTTCGGCCCGAGAAATGATGTGCAGGGGTGGCTACCAGTTCTAAACCATCAATATGTGTCGTGTCCCACCAGTCGAGTTGTTGAACTTTTTCTGCTGGAACTCCCCATTTAATCAGGGCATCACCCACACCAAGCGGTGTTATGAAGTGCTCAACTTTGTCTTTAAGTTGCATTACTGCGTGGTAGTCCAAGTGGTCGTAGTGGTTATGCGACAAAATCACGCCTTTAATGGGTGGTAATTCATCAATGCTGATTGGCGGTTGGTGAAACCGTTTTGGCCCAATCCATTGAAAAGGAGAGGCGCGCTCCGAAAAAACAGGGTCGGTTAGCCAAAACTCATTGCGCAATTTTAACAATATGGTCGAGTGCCCCAGACGAAATAGGGAACGGTCAGGTGCACTAAGAAGTTGTTCTTTCGACAAACTTAAAACTGGAATTTGTTTGTTTGGAACAGTATCTTTCGGTTTGTTAAATAGAAACTTCCACATCAACTGAAGCGACTTACCAAAAGAAGGTTTGTGCTGGTTCGGACGTGTATTTCTAAATTTGCCGTCGTGTTGCTGTGAAGGCATTAAGGGAGAGGGCAAGTCTGTTGTGTTTGAAATAGTCATCTTGTTTTTCCTTTAGTGGAATAAACCTATATGTGCAAATAAGAACTTTAAGCGTACTTATTAATATCTATATAAATGAGTATTTACTCACTCATTAATTAGTTCAAAAATAAGGACGCTATAGGTCCTTATCTTTTATTTATATTGAAACTGCATGCCAAAATGCTTCAAAACCCGATTTGCGATAACGCTCGGTTTGAGAAGGGTCTTGGGCAATAAAATTCAGTGTGACTTCGGCAAGCGCCCCCAAAATTGAAGCAATAAATAACGGTGGGTAATCACGTAGTGTTCCACCATTAATATGTTCTTGAATATTTTGGGTCAGATCGCAAAAGGTTTGCATACCAATTTGTTTGCTTTGCTCGGTAATTTGTTCAGAGGTTGAAAGCTGTGCCATTACTTTGCGTTTGAGTGGAGCTTCTAAACTCCAGTCCAAATAGCTTTGCCAAATATGAGACATTTGTGTTTGCAAATCGGCGTGAGCAGGGTAATTGAGTATCATGACCTGACGAAGTTCAGCCTTTAGCGAAAGATAGAGCTGATTAAGCAATTCTTCTTTGTTACTAAAATAGGTAAACAAAGTACCTTCTGCCACGCCAGCGACTTTGGCAATTTTTGAGGTAGACGCACGTTCGCCAAGCTCTGCCAATGTTTCAATAGCAGCACTTAAAATTGCATTACGTTTATCTTCACTACGAGGACGAGCCATACACAAACATATTAATTGAGTGATTACTCAATCATACATAAAAATAGCTAGGGTGCAAGAAATGTTTTGTAGAGGAAGTCAAATTTACGAACACGCCAATAAGCTCAGAATTTTAAAAAGATTATAGATTTACTTTATATTGTTAAGCTTACATTTAAGATTTTCCTTAAATATGTAATTAAATGAAAAACAATAATTAATTAAATATTTTCTAGCCAATTTCACATTGACACCTTAAATATTGCAGATTACCATTTGCGGGCTGGCCTACATTGCCAGTCGGTTTTGACGGACCGATATTTGAACCACATCAGGACTATTTCTTCTGAGGAAGAGTCTTGTGTGCACACCTCGTTCCCTCCCGTAGCGGTAGGACGGGAGTGGGACACTTTCGAGTGTGCTGGAGTTCAAACCAGTCCGTCAACCTGCTTCCGTTCTGCCACCATAATTTATAATGTTTCGGCAGAACTCCATACTTAAAGGAGTTGGCTTTGCACATTCATTATTTCTTGGCAGCCTTTGCCAAAAGCTATATCGACACAACTTAACCCATCTTTAAATGGTTTGATGGCCTTTAGGCTTGTCGAACTTTAAATCATTTCGTTTAAAAACTTAGCAACAATAAAACTTGAGATGTGCCAAGCACAGTCTTTATGGCTTTGCTACGCCTTTTTTCACCCTCAAAAGGGTCAAGGCTTTTTATATCTCATTTATATACAACAAAAATTTATTTTATAACGGTAAAACTATGCCACATTCAGATCTCCCATTTCGTGCTTTAAGTGTGCTTCATTCTGCAAGATATCTTTTTAATAAACATGGCTTTCACAATGTCGGGGTAGACCGAATTATTGAAGCAGCAAAAATCCCGAAAGCCACGTTTTATAATTATTTTCACTCAAAAGAACGTCTTATCGAAATGAGTCTAACCTTTCAAAAAGATGGTTTAAAAGAAGAATTACTTTCAATTATTTATGCTCAAAAAGACTTAACGCTAATTGAAAAACTTAGGAAAATATACTTTTTACATGCCGATTTAGAAGGGCTTTATCATTTGCCGTTTAAAGCTATTTTTGAAATTGCGAAAACACATCCAAAGGCGTATCAGGTCGTAATTGACTATCGAAACTGGTTGATCAAGGAAATTTATAATCTGCTTTTAACAACCAATGTAAATGCTTCAAAACAAGATGCCCACATGTTTTTGTTTGTGATTGATGGAGCAATGGTTCAGCTTTTAGACCCGAGTAAACCAGATGAACGGGAGAGGTTGCTTGAGTATTTTTTGTTGGGGTTGGGGTGAGAGAAAAGCATATTAATCTATGAATCTAAAATAAAATTTGTTTTATCAAGTAGTCAATGTAATTTATATTTTTAGAAAATTTAAATAAATGCATCTTTATTAGTCATATATTTTTATCTTCAATCATAAAATTTACAATGAAAGAAAATGTCACATGAAGTAGGTAGCCTTATAATGATAAGGATGTAAATTTAAAAATGAATCATATTAAAGAATGGACAATTAATATGGCTAATCAAAAAAGTGATCTACACCGGCAACAAGAGATTGATCAAGATCGCCAAAATAAACAGCAAGATCAACAATTCGAGCAAAACCAACAGGATCAACAACAGCAACAAAACCACCAATACCAACACCATATACCAAATCAACAGCGGCAACAAAACGTGAAAGATCAGAAAGATATACAGCGGCAAAAAGATCAGCAAAACTGATAAAACTATCGCAAATGTATAAAAAACCTCAATATCTCATTGAGGTTTTTTTATACGTATTTAAGCCGATTTCTTGTAGCAGAAAGCATCCTATAAATATCATGATTTTTTATTTAAGGAATATCCTTGTCCTTATTGGCACAGAGTATCTTTGGTCATCTCACCATTAACCAGCCTTAAAATCTGCAACGGGTTGCTGTCTTTCAAAGCCTCCGGCAATAAGCTTTGCGGATAGTTCTGGTAACACACCGGACGTAAGTAACGGTCAATTGCCAAGGTTCCAACGGAGGTGCCTCTGGCATCTGAAGTTGCTGGGTATGGCCCACCATGCACCATCGCATCACTCACTTCAACACCCGTTGGATAGCCATTTAACAGTAAGCGACCTGCCTTTTCTTCTAGTACAGGAACCACATCGGCAAACTCGGTTAAATCGGCTTCATCAGCAATTAAAGTTGCAGTGAGCTGACCGTTCATGCTTTGTAGCGCTTGAAGGAGCTGAGCTTTATCTTCAACTTCAATAATGACAGTTGCTGGCCCAAAGATTTCTTCTTGCAGAAGCTGGTCACCTGCAAGCAAAAGCTCAACATCAGCTTTAAATAATTGTGGCTGAGCCTGATTGCCTTGCTGGGTTTGACCCGCCAAATGTTCAATGCCTTGGTGCTCAGTTAAGTGTTCCAGACCTGCCGCATAGCTTTTTAAGGTTCCGGCATTCAGCATGGTTTGAGCAGGTTTGCCGCCCATAATATTGGTCAGATTACTAATGAGCTGACTAAATTCGGCTGACTTAATTCCCAAAATTAGGCCCGGATTGGTACAGAACTGACCACAGCCCAGAACCACTGAATCTGCTAACTCCTGTGCAATTTTTTCACCTCGGTTTTTTAAGGCTTCTGGCAACATCAGCATTGGGTTAATACTGCTCATTTCAGCAAATACTGGAATCGGTTGTGGACGTGCTGCTGCCATGTCACATAAAGCACGACCACCACGGAGTGAACCGGTAAAACCAACCGCCTGAATTAGCGGATGCTTAACTAAAGGTTCGCCCACACCATTACCGTAGATCATGTTAAATACGCCTTTAGGCATATTTGATTTCTCTACGGCACGTTCAATCGCTTGCGCGACAAAGTCTGCTGTGGCCATATGTCCGCTATGGGCTTTCACCACCACAGAACAGCCAGCTGCTAAAGCAGAAGCAGTGTCTCCACCTGCAGTTGAAAAGGCCAATGGAAAGTTACTGGCACCAAATACTGCAACAGGGCCAACACCGATTTTAATCTGGCGCAGGTCTGGGCGCGGTAGAGGCTGACGCTCTGGTAAAGCTGTATTAATACGGGCGCCTAGAAAATCTCCACGGCGCAACACTTTGGCGAACAGACGCATTTGTCCACTGGTACGGCCACGTTCACCTTGCAAGCGTGCAAGTGGTAAAGCAGTTTCTTGTGAAACGACCTCTAAAAAATCTGTGCCTAAAGCATCGAGTTCATCGGCAATGTTTTCTAAAAAGGTTGCACGCTGTTCAGGTGAAGTGTGACGGTAAGTTTTAAAAGCTTGACTGGCTGCGTCACAAGCCTGGTTCACTTCCTGTTCGGTTGCATGGTGAAACTCATAAGGCAGAGATTCGCCTGTCGTTGCATTCACACTTTTTAATAAGTTTGTACTTTGAGCACTGCGTGAACCGCCAATAAAGTTGTGTCCAATAATGTTCATAACGAATATCCTGAAATTAATGAGAGTGTCTTGGAAGATTATTTTGGTTGACCACACGCATGTATAACGTTGCAGGCTCTAAGCAGCCGCCCGTTGATAATTGGCCTACCATATTTCGATACATTTCTTGCCAAGGTGTTTGAGATGCAGACACAGTGGGTTGCCATTCCTGACGGCGTTTTTCTAACTCTTCATCAGAAATGAGTACATTAACGGAGCGATTATTTAGATCAATGCGCAATCGATCGTTAGTTTTTAATAACGCAATTCCACCGCCTACCGCTGCTTCTGGTGACATATTTAAAATAGAAGGGCTGGCAGAGGTTCCACTTTGACGGCCATCTCCTAAGCAAGGCAGTGAGTCAATTCCCTTTTTAATTAACTGTGCGGGTGGGGCCATATTGACAACTTCGGCACTGCCCGGATAACCGACTGTTCCAGCACCTCGAATGACCAAAATACAACGTTCATCAATTTCTAAAGCAGGGTCGTTAATTCGTGCGTGATAATCTTCGGGGCCTTCAAAAACAATCGCTCTTGTTTCAAAGCTATTTTCACTATTGGGGTCAGATAAATACGTTTTCTTAAATGCTTCGCCAACGACAGACATTTTCATAATGGCGCTGTCAAAGAAATTACCACTCAGCACAATAAAGCCTGCACCATGTTTAAGTGGCTGTTCATAGGGGAAAATCACATCTGCATTTGAGGTTTTTGCATTTCTAGCAATTTCACCCATTGTTTTACCACTGACCGATGCACAGTCTTCATGTAAAACACCTGATTTTTGTAATTCATGCATAACCGCAGGAACGCCCCCAGCGCGGTGAAAGCCTTCACCTAAATATTTACCCGCAGGCATACAGTTCACAATTAATGGAATATTTTCTCCCACGCGTTGCCAGTCTTCTAAACTCAGTTCAATGCCCATATGGCGGGCAATTGCAATTAAATGGGGAGGACAGTTACTTGATGCGCCTAGAGCAGACGCTACGGCAATAGCATTTTCAAATGATTGTTTGTTCATGATTTTAGATGGACGTAAATCTTCTAAAACCATTTCGCAAATTCTTTTTCCTGTCATATAGGCCATTTGCCCACGCTCGCGATACGGCGCAGGAATGCTTGCACATGTGGGTAATGACATACCCAAAGCTTCTGCCAAGGCATTCATTGAAAGTGCAGTGCCCATGGTGTTGCAATGCCCAACCGAAGGTGATGCCGAAGTCGTCATTTCCATGAAGCCTTCATAGTCAATTTCACCTGTTGCAAGTAAATTGCGTGCGTGCCAGAGCACTGTGCCAGAACCAATTAACTCGCCCTTAAAATGACCGTCTAGCATTGGACCACCAGATAAAACAATGGCGGGTAAATCTGTAGTCGCAGCTGCCATTAAACAAGCAGGTGTGGTTTTGTCACAGCCCGTTGTTAGCACCACACCATCAAGTGGATAACCATGTAATATTTCAACTAAACCTAAATAAGCTAAGTTCCGGTCGAGTGCAGCAGTCGGACGGCGCGACTGTTCTGCAATTGGGTGAACTGGAAATTCCATTGGAATACCGCCCGCATCACGAATGCCTGCTTTAACCCGTTCAGCCAGTTCTTTGTGATGGCGGTTACATGGAGTTAAATCACTACCAGTTTGCGCAATGCCAATAATTGGTCGGCCCGACTGTAACTCGGCACGGGTCAACCCATAATTCATATAACGTTCAACATAGAGCGCTGTCATGTCAGCATGTGTAGGATCATCAAACCATTCTTGGCTACGTAAAAAAATCCGTTTATCTTGATCATTCATTTTTAGATCCTTTCACTCATACTTTTTAAAATTTAACTTTTTCACGAAATGAATATTACAATTCAACTGATCGATAATACGTGAAAATTATAATAATTCTCGTTGTTTCAAATTACGCATTAATGCATTTATTCCAAAATTCCACGGCGTTGCTTTGTCGCTTGTCATGACGGTGTTATATAAAGTGCCTAATTTAGGTGAATGAATACGAACGACATCGCCGACCTTATGTGTAAAGCCTGCGCCAGCTTGTTCTCGATCTTGAGTAGGTGCAAATAGAGTTCCCAAGAACAACACAAAACCGTCTGGATATTGATGATTTTCATTGAGTGTTTGCTGGATTAAATCTTCTGGGTCACGGCTAATTTGTGACATAGAACTGATGCCATTGAGCACAAAGTTATCCGTACCTTGAATTTGCAGTTCAACATCACAAGCACGAATATCATTTAAAGAAAATGTCTGATCAAAAAGACGAATAAAAGGGCCAATTGCACACGAAGCATTATTATCTTTTGCTTTACTTAAGAGCAAAGCACTACGACCTTCAAAGTCCCGTAAATTAACATCGTTGCCTAAGGTTGCGCCTAAAATTTTACCGTTGCTATTTGCAACTAATACCACTTCTGGTTCTGGATTATTCCACTCAGACTTAGGGTGAATACCAATATTTTGACCCGTTCCCACGGCTGCTAAAACAGGTGCTTTGGTAAAAATTTCTGCATCTATTCCAATACCCACTTCAAGATATTGAGACCACATGTTTTGTTCAATTAAATATTCTTTCAGTTGTAGTGCTTTTTCTGAACCGGGTTCGATTGTTTTTAAATTATCACCAATCACATTTTGTACAACTTCACGGATGGATTGAGCTTTTTGTGCATCGCCACCAGCTTGTTCTTCAATCACTCGCTCTAACATGCTTGCGGCAAAGGTTACACCAGCCGCTTTAATCACTTGTAAATCAATAGGAGCTAAAAAATATGCTTTATTTGTATCTGGCTCAGCGATTGTATTTGCAAATAACTCATCAATTGACCCGATTAATTTCCCTTCAATTTCAGATAAAGCTTTTAAAGGATCTGGACTTTCAAGCAAATGAGAAATCGTGTGAAACTTCTCTGAAATATCAAAAACCTGATTACCTTTTAAAATGATAGGTGAAGGGCCGGCAATTTGATTTGGGATCCACGCACGACCAATTAAACATCCTTGGGTAGCATCGTCTGGTAATGAGTTCTGGGAATTTAAGGTAAAGTTCATTTAAAGCATCCTTCTTTTATTTGAAATCATGATATGTTTCTTATTTAATAAACACCAATCGTAATAATTTAATTATTAATAACGAAAAGTTATCGAAAAGGAATTTTATAAATGGCGGATTTGACTTACGCAAGCTTAAATAATTGGTTGAAATTCAAACATTTGGTTCTGCTTGAAACTTTAGCTCGAACCAATAATATGCATTTGGCTGCCGAGCAGATGAACTTAAGTCAACCTGCGGTCAGTAAAATGCTAAAAGAAATTGAAGGGTTGCTTGGTTTTCCTGTTTTTGAACGATTGCCCCGAAATATGCCAGTCACTGCTTTGGGTGAACATGTGATTCGCTATGCGCAGCGTGTTTTAAACGATGCAAAGCATTTCGTCGAAGACATTGAAATTTTACGATTGGGTGGACACGGTTTTTTAAAAGTTGGTGGTATCTTTGCGGCAACCGCTGTGGTGATTCCAAACTCAATTATTGAAATCAAGAAAAAATGGCCACTACTTTCTATCGATGTGGTTGAACAAACCAGTGACCATTTAATGGAAATGTTAAGCGAACATACTTTAGATTTAGCGATAGGCCGTTTTACCGATGTGACTCAAAGTCAGTTTTTCGATTTTCAACCTTTAGGCCCAGAGCCGTTTTGTATTGTTGTGAATAGTGAGCATCCATGTGCTCAAAAAAAATTCTGCACTTTAGAGGAGTTACTCAACTGGCCGTGGGTGCTTTATCCTAAAGGCACCCCAATTCGAGAGCGTATGGAAGGTGCATTTGCCCGAGCAAAAGTCAAAATACCTTTAAATACGGTGAATACCATGTCTATGCAGACCTTTTTACAGATATTAAAAGGCGCGCCAATGGTTGGAATGTTGCCAGAAGCGATGGTGATTGATCAGGTAAAAGAAGGGCAACTACAGATTTTAGAAACGGATTTGATTTTAGATGCACAAGATTATGGAATTTTGACACGTAAAGGTGAGCCTGTTTCTGACATTGCATCGGCATTTATCAACATTTTATTAAAAAACGCAAAACGTAAATAAAAAGATAGGCCTCAAATCAGTAAAGAATTTGGGGCTTTTTTTATTAAAAAATAAGAAAAATAACTGGCTATTGTTGAATTATATAAACATAAAACTGATATTAAAAAGTTATCAATATTTAGAAATTATTCATTGGAAATTATTGCTTGGACTCCTTATCGTTTAATTCACGATGATTAAAAAATTTTTAAGTGAATAAAAATTAGGAAAGGATCCCTGTATGAATGTACTAATCACTGGCGGAACTGGTTTTATTGGAAAACAAATTGCGAAAGAGATTCTAAAAACCGGTAGCCTTACTTTAGATGGTGCTCAACCTAAAGCCATCAATAAAGTTATTCTTTTTGATGCATTTGCTGGTGAAGATTTACCGCAAGACCCGAAAATTGAAGTTATTGTTGGTGATATTACCGATAAAACCACTGTGGCAAATATTACAGACAATATTGATGTGGTATGGCACTTGGCCGCCGTAGTCAGTTCAGCAGCGGAGGCTGATTTTGATTTAGGAATGGACGTTAACCTTTATGGCCTATTAAATTTATTAGAAGAATTAAGAAAAAAACAGACACGGCCACGAGTCATTTTTGCCAGTGGTTGCGCTGTATTTGGCGGTCAATTGCCAGAGGTGGTAACAGACGAGACAGTAGTTACCCCAAAGTCTTCTTACGGCATGCAAAAAGCGGTAGGCGAATTACTGGTGTCTGATTATTCAAGAAAAGGCTTTATTGATGGCCGTATTTTGAGACTACCGACCATTGTGGTTCGTCCCGGTAAACCAAATAAAGCAGCTTCTACCTTTTTTAGTTCAATCATTCGTGAACCGTTAAAAGGCGAAACGGCAGTTTGCCCCGTACCATCAGATACCCCAGTTTTTGTTACTTCACCACGGCGCTGTGTTGAATCGATGATTAAGGCTGCCACCATTTCAACAGATGTACTTCAAGATAATCGAATTATTCCCTTACCGGGATTAACAGTCACGGTTAAAGAAATGCTTGAGGCGCTTGAAAAAGTTGCAGGCAAACAAGCAACCGATTTGGTGCAATGGCAAGAAGACCAAACCATTCAACGTATTGTTAAAAGTTGGCCTGTTCAGGTGAAGGCTGAATATGCCGAATCTTTAGGTTTCCGAGCAGATGAAAATTTTGAAAGCGTCATTCAGGCACATATAGAAGATACCCAAAATTAATGGCAGTGATCGCCAGTTGATGTGAGAGTTATTATGGAAGATATCAAAAATGTAACTGCTCTCGAAGAGCAGACGATTAAGCGTGTTTCGAGTCGAATTATCCCGTTCCTCATTATTTTATTCATTATGGCATTTCTCGACAGAACCAATATTGGTTTTGCTGCGCTACACATGAATGATGCACTTGGTATTACTCAAACCATTTTTGGTTTAGGTGCGGGCGTATTTTTTCTTGGTTATTTTATTGCAGAAGTACCAAGTAATGTTTTACTTCATCGGTTTGGAGCAAGAATCTGGATTGCCCGAATCATGATTACTTGGGGAATCATTGCTGGACTTATGGGTTTTATCCATAGCGGTACTCAGTTTATTGTTTTACGGTTTTTACTCGGAATTGCCGAAGCGGGTTTCTTTCCGGGTGTTATCTTTTATTTAACTTTGTGGTTTCCTGCAAAATATCGTGCCCGCGTTTTCGCAACCTTCTATCTTGGATTGCCAATTGCTCAAATTATTGGGGCACCAATTTCGGTAGGCCTTATGCAATGGGGTAATACCATTGGCTATGAAGGCTGGCGCTTAATGTATATTTTGGAAGGTATTCCTTCAATTATTTTAGGATTAATCTGTCTAAAATATTTAACCAATAATCCTAAAGAAGCCGAGTGGTTAACAGCAGAGCAGCGTCAATGGTTAATGACCACGTTAGAGCGTGAAGAACGAGAGAAAGAGCAATCTACAGAAGTGGCTTTAACCAAAGGTGAAATGATTAAGCAAGTGTTTAAAAACCCATTGGTCTGGATTATGGCAGTTGTTTATTTTGGAATTACTTCTGGTTCAAATGCGATGTTTTTCTTTTTACCGAGTGTATTAGAGTCATTCCGCAATACCTTTGGTATGGAAATCAGCCTCATTCAAAATGGTTTACTCACCGCAATTCCATACGCTTTCGCGGCAGTCGGCATGGTTTTATGGAGCCGCCGTTCTGACCGTAAACAAGAACGTTATAAACATGGAGCTTGTGCTGCACTCATGGCTGCTTCCGCAATCGCTATTGCCTTAATTGTGAATCAGCCTTGGGCAATTATTGTAGGTTTTATTCTTCTTGCGATTGGTGTGTT
The DNA here is from genome assembly GCF_900520355.1 of Acinetobacter calcoaceticus. Taxonomy (NCBI): domain Bacteria; kingdom Pseudomonadati; phylum Pseudomonadota; class Gammaproteobacteria; order Moraxellales; family Moraxellaceae; genus Acinetobacter; species Acinetobacter calcoaceticus. Next base: position 1,856,150 of record NZ_LS999521.1, read on the forward strand.
TAGTGCAATTAATATTTTTTGGACCATTCCTGGGCAAACTTTAACAGGTGTAGGTGCCGCAGCCGGAATTGGGTTAATTAACTCGGTCGGCAACTTAAGTGGTTTTACTGGTCCGTATTTAACAGGTTATTTATATACAACCACTGGAACTTACACAGTGGCCTTTCTTGTGATTGCTGGATTTGTTGCAATGGGTGGTTTAGGGTTGTTGTTATTGGCTAAGTTAAAATCGAATAGCTTAAAAGCAGAACAACAACAATTCAAAGTTCGAACTGCGACGGAGATGAAATAATGGCGACCATCGGATTTGTTGGTACAGGCATTATGGGTTTGCCAATGGCCATGAACTTATTAAAAGTAGGGCATCAAGTTAAGGTCTGGAACAGAACTCCATCTAAAGCAGATATTTTAAAAGACGCTGGTGCAGAAGTTTGCAGTGAACTTGAACAAGTCGGACAAGATGTAGAGTTTTTAATTTGTATGCTCAGCGATGGAAAAACTTGTGATGAAATTCTGTTTAAAGAACACGGTGCCATCTCGCAGTTAAAGCCTGAAAGCACGGTCATTGTGATGAGTTCGATACCGGTAGAAATTGCAAAAAAACAAAGTGAAAAGTGTAAAGAAAGAGGTCTTAGATACTTAGATGCTCCTGTTTCTGGCGGAGAAAAAGGTGCTCAAAATGCAAGCTTAGCCATTATGGTTGGCGGTGAAGCTAAAACATTTTCACAAGCTGAAACTATTTTAAGTGCAATGGGACGACCAATTTTAGTGGGTGGGGCTGGCTGTGGTGAGCTTGCAAAACTCGTCAATCAAATGATTGTGGCAACCACCATTGCAACCGTAAGCGAAGGATTATTGCTTGCCAGTAAAGCTGGAGCTGACCCCGTAAAACTTAAACAGGCATTAACAGGCGGTTTTGCAGACTCTCCGATTTTGCAGCAGCACGGTGAACGGATATTAACGCGCAATTTTAAACCCGGAGGTACTGCTCGCACCCAATATAAAGATATTGATACCGCCATTAGCTACGCCAAATCACTTGAGTTGAATTTACCGATTGCTGAATTGGTCAATCAACTCTTTCAGAATATGGTTGGGGCGGGAGACGGTGAGCTTGATCATTCTGGTCTAATTCGTGAGTTAGAGCGAATGAACCATTTAGCTCTATAACCTTTTATAAATTCACTACGAATGGTTGAATAATCAAAATGTTTAATTAACCATTTGTAGTGTTTTTATCTTCACATCATCATGCTCAAAGTTCAGCTATTTTTAAAACAACTTTTCCTTTTGAACGGCCAGTATTTACATATTGGAATGCTTCCTTGATTTGAGCAAAGTCATATGTTTGGTCAACTATGGGTTTAATTTTTCCAGCTTCTACTAATTCAGTAATTTTTGAGAGCTGTTGACCATTCGGCTGCATAAATAAAAATGAATAGGTAATGCCACGTTTCTTTGCTTTATGGCGAATTGACCAGCTTAAGAGCGGGATAACACATTTTAGAAATCGGTTTGGATTAACTGCTTCTGCAAAAGCTTGGTCGGGTGGACCTGAAATACTAATAATACGCCCACCACGTTTAACCACATTCAGCGATTTCTCTAAAGTTTTTCCACCTTGCGTATCTAAAACCACGTCATAGTCTTTAAGTTCTTGCTCAAAGTCTGCCGTTTTATAGTCAATAATAATGTCAGCGCCTAGTTCTCTAACCCAACGAGTGTTTTTACCACTTGTTGTTGTGGCAACAATAGCTCCAAGGGACTTAGCAAGTTGAATCGCAATTGATCCCACACCGCCAGAACCTGCATGGATGAGCACTTTTTGTCCTGATTGAACTTTAGCAATTTCAACCAGTGCTTGCCATGCAGTCAATGCCACCAGAGGCAAAGAGGCCGCTAGTTCTATCGAAATATTTTTAGGTTTAAGGGCAAGTGAAGACTGCTGAACCACTGTATATTCAGCAAAAGCGCCGTTTAGATCGATCTTGGCATAGACTTCATCACCAGCTTTAAACTGAGTAACGTTCGATCCAACCTCTATAACTGTGCCTGCAAAATCACTGCCTAATATGAAAGGAAATTTTACTGGGAGAATTGCTTTAAATTCACCCTCTAAAACTCTTATGTCGAGAGGGTTGATACTCGCTGCATGCACTTTAACAAGCACAGCATCTTTTGACAGAGAAGGTTTTGGCTGTTCACCGACTTGTACATCATCAATATGGCCGTAACGGTTAATGTAGGCTGCTTTCATTTGGAACCTCTATTTTTTGAAATTTGTTTTCATGTTTTATACGTTTAAGTTTGCTCTAAACTTTCACGCTGCGTTGAATTAACTTGTCAAAAATCTTTGCAGGCGCAAATCGTCTTAAAGCTTTTAGTTTTTGTGCAGTTTTGCCTGCTGTGTAACGTGGTACCACATGTTTACTTTGAATCACCTCTAAAATTGCATGGGCAACAACGCTTGGCTCATCTGACTTATTCATTGAATGAATCATTTGTTGATGGAGCTTTTTACGAGCTTCATCATAAAAAGAAACTTTATTGTCGGCTTCAAGTAAATTCATTCCTAAAGACGTATTGGTATACGCCGGTTCAATCAAAGAAACACGAATGTTTTGAGACCTTAATTCATGGTCTAAAGATTCAGAATAACCCTCAAGTGCATGTTTAGACGCAGAATAAAGTGCGCCAAATGGCATAGGCACAAGTCCAAGAATTGAACTGATATTTAAAATAAGTCCTGATTTTTTCTGACGCATGTGTGGAATAACTGCGCGAGTCATTCGAACGGCACCAAAAAAGTTAGTATCAAAAATAGCCTGTGCTTGCTGCATTGAGCTTTCTTCAGCGCCAGCGGGTGATATTGCAAAACCAGCATTGTTAATTAAGACATCAATTCGACCTTCATTTGCAATTATTTTTTCAATGGCCTGCATTACCGACTCGTCTTGGTTCACATCTAACTCAATAAGATGAAATTTATAGTTTGATGAATTTTTTGTTTGTCGGCTTGTGCCATAAACAATAAATCCTACCTCATGTAAAAGGTCGGCGGCTGCTAAACCAATACCAGACGATGCACCTGTAATGAGAACCACTTTGCTGGTCATATCATGTTCCTTACTTAAACTTTGTCGCCTGAACGAGTGAATTCCGGCTTGATTTTTTCATCATAATCTAAAATTAAATTAGTTACTACTAAAAAGATAGTGACAAATAAATAATGTGGTCGTATAGTAAGTATTAAATGAGTAGTAACTGTAAAGGGTGTCGCTAATCTCAATAGATTGCTCATCGAAACAGTTAAATCAGTTGAATGAATAGAATTAGGATCAAAACAAATGAAATTTCTATTAAATACAATTGCTATGGGGTTAACGGCAGTATCTATTTTTAGTACTCCCTTAACTCAGGCAGAGACGGTGGCATCTATTTCTTTTAGTGACCACGTAACTCAGGAGAAGAAAATGTCATCAAATACTGTTATCAATCAGCAATCAGGCCCAATCTCCCAGTTAGATACAAATTGGAAAAATGTGCCAACTCAATTTATTAGTGCAGGTGGCGTTAACTTCGCCTACCGAGAATATGGTCAACAAAACGGTGGAACGCCTGTCATTTTCTTAAATCATTTAGCGGCTGTTCTAGATAACTGGGACCCACGAATGATTGATGGAATTGCGGCTAAACATCATGTTGTCGTGTTTGATAATCGTGGTGTTGGCGCTTCTACAGGTAAGCCAGCCCAGTTGATTGAGCAGATGGCAGACGATGCGATTGCTTTTATTCAGGCAAAAGGATTTAAAAAAGTTGATTTATTTGGCTTCTCGATGGGCGGCATGATTTCACAAGAGATTGCTTTGAAGCAGCCGAATTTAGTTCGAAAAATGATTTTATCGGGAACTGGCCCTGCGGGCGGTACAGGAATTAGTACCGTAGGACGAATTTCAAATTGGGATTTAGTCCGTGGAATGGTTACCCACCAAGACCCTAAGGTTTATCTTTTCTTCACACGTACAGAAAATGGTAAAGCTGCTGCAAAACAGTTTATTCAACGTATTAATGAACGTACCGAAAACCGCGATAAAGAAATCACTATTTCTGCCTATCGTGCCCAGCTTAAAGCACTCAAAAAATGGGGAAGTAAAAAACCTTCCGACCTTTCTGTGATTCAACAACCTGTGTTAGTTGCCAATGGTGATCATGACCGAATGGTGCCAACAGTAAATACTTATGATTTAGCAAAGCGCTTACCGAATAGCTCACTTGTTATCTATCCAGATGCTGGCCATGGTGGAATTTTCCAGTTCCATGATAATTTTGTAAAACAATCACTTACATTCTTAGATAAATAAAAGCTTAAATTTAGGATAAAGACAATGACTACTATTACTCACCAAACAGCCGAGACCCAATTCATTGAAGTAGATGGAGCAAAATTTGCCTATCGTCGATGGGGTAATGCAAATACAGGGCAACCACCGCTATTTTTTCTTCAGCATTTCCGAGGTGGTTTAGACAACTGGGATCCACTCATTACTGATGGTTTGGCAGAAGGGCGTGAAGTCATTTTATTTAATGGACGAGGCGTTGCTTCATCTACAGGCCAGCCCCGTACTCGCATTGAAGATATGGCAGACGACGCGGCAGCAGTCATTCGTGCATTAGGCTTAAAGCAGGTTGACCTATTAGGCTTTTCACTTGGAGGGTTTCAGGCACAAGATTTAGTACGCCGTCATCCTGAACTTGTCAGAAAGCTGATGCTCTTAGGTACAGGACCAAGAGGTGGTAAACCACGTGGAGATGATCCAGAAGTCGCTGCTCTGGTATTAAAGCACGCAACAACTGCTGTGCCTTCTGAAGAAAACTTCCTATTTTTATTTTTTGGCCGATCTGAAGCTGCTATTCAGGCGGGGCATGAATTTTGGCAACGTCGCCATCAGCGTAAAGACCAAGATCCAGCAAGCTCAGTTGAAGTCATGCAGGCACAGATAGAAGCCAATATGCATTTTTTACCTAAACTTGATGAACAAGATCCTTTTGCACATTTACGTGAAATTAAACAACCTACTTTCATTTTAAATGGTGTTGATGATGTGATGATTCCGACCATCAATGCCTACCACATGGCACTTAACATTCCAAACGCTCAGCTATTTATTTATCCCGATGCAGGGCATGGTGCCCAATTTCAGTACCCTGAACGCTTCGTAAAACATGCAATCCAGTTTTTAGATGAATAATGCTTATGAGTTCGGTCCATTCAATTTGATGAATCAAGAAGATAAAAATGATGAAATTTAAATTATTGCTGTGGATGCTGACCAAGCTCATGCAGCGTGCTGTAAAAAAGAACCTGAAATGCGCAGCTTTTGTGAAAGATAAAAATGTCATCTTTCAAATTCAAACAGCAAGTGGTGAAGGCCGCTATTTCGAAGTGAAAAATGGCAAGATTAACTCTTACTCAGGGCTAACCAAGTCACCAAGTTTTACCTTTACGTTTAAAACGGGTAGCAAAGGGTTTGCCGTGTTGTCAGCGAAAGACAGTGTAAACACTTTTTTAACTGCACTTAAAACACAAGACCTTGTCATTACTGGAAACTTTGTGGATGTGATGTGGTTTCAAAGTTTAGTGGACTTTATTCAACCTCATTCAAAACCCTCTTTAACTGTTTGAGATAAGCCATGACTCATTTGCAATTAAAAACCAATCTTTTGAATCAGCCTTTAACTTTACCGAATGGTGTCATCATTCCAAACCGGTTAGCGAAGGCTGCAACCAGTGAAACTTTAGCGACTTATGCCAACAACCCAAACGAAAAACATGTTCGGCTATATCAGCGTTGGGCTACATCAGGAATTGGGATGATCATAACTGGCAACATTATGATTGACCGACGTGCCTTAGGTGAAGCGGGCAACGTGGTGGTTGAAGATGAGCGTGATTTTGCAATTTTACAGAAATGGGCAAAATCTGTGACCGAACAAGGTTCTCAATTGTGGGCACAGTTAAATCATCCGGGAAAACAATCACCAAAAGGGCTAAATGTCCGTAATATTTCTGCATCGGCAGTGCCATTTGGTGCAGAAATGCAGTCTTTATTTGCAACACCACATGAAGCCACACACGCAGAGATTTTAGAAATTATTCAGCGCTTTGGTCGTAGCGCAGCGATATGTAAAAAGGCTGGATTTAGTGGAGTCGAGATTCACGCTGCACATGGTTATCTCATAAATCAGTTTTTGTCACCTTTGCATAATTTAAGAAATGATGAGTGGGGTGGTACACCAGAAAAACGCCGCCGTTTTTTAATGGAAGTTTATGCAGAAATCCGAACACAAGTCGGTAAAGCGTTTCCAGTTGCAATTAAGCTTAACTCGGCAGACTTTCAAAAAGGCGGCTTTACCGAACAAGACTCGTTAGAAACAATTCAGGCTTTAGCAAATGCAGGCATTGACCTGATTGAAATATCGGGTGGCACCTATGAGTCTGGGGTAGCCAAAGCACCACAAAAAGCATCGACAATTGCGCGTGAAGCTTTCTTTATTGATTTTGCAGAAAAAGTGAGAACACTGGTAAAAACGCCGTTGATGGTTACAGGTGGTTTTCGTACCGTAGAAGGTATGAATCAAGCTTTGCAGTCTCAAGCGTGTGATGTTATTGGGATTGCAAGAATTATGGCAATTGAACCTGATGTACCTAAATATTTGCTAGCAGGTAAAAATGGTCTTCAGTCGGTGCAACCTATTAAAACTGGCATCAAAAAAATTGATAGTCTTGGCGTGATGGAAGTACTTTGGTACACCCAGCAACTCAAACGGATTGGAAAAGGTAAACAACCAAAACCTAAAGAAAGTGGCTTATGGGCATTTATTAAATCGGTTTTACGCAGTGGTTGGGGCACATATGCCACCCAACGTAGCCGAGCAAAATAACCAATTGATTTTAAAGAGAACCAATAAAAAGCACTCCAATTGAGTGCTTTTTCTAATTTAAATTATTCGCTATTTTTGACTAATCGGACGGGTACCAATTTCAGCGCCAGTCATTTGGTCAATTACAATCGGCTTAATTTCAGTACCTTGTTCTGCATCAATGAAAGTCACCATTTTTTCAGGCTGTTCATAGGGCTTATATTTTCGGCCCCATGCACCAATCACAAATAAAACTGGTAAAAAGTCTTTACCTGCTTGAGTTAATACATACTCTTCGCGTGGTGGATGTTCAGAATATTGTCTTTTTTCGAGCAATCCTTCATCTACTAAAACAGACAACCGTTTTGTTAGCATGGTTGGCGCAATACCTAAACTTTTACGGAACTGATCAAAACGAGTAAAACCCGCATGAGCATCTCGCAATATCAGCATGCTCCATGCATCGCCTAGCACTGAAAGGCTTCGGGCAATGGGACAAACTTCAAGATTGATATTTTTACTCATAGGAAATGAATTAACTTAATAGTAACTACTAAAAAAATACTAACATAAAGTGGCGAATTAAGCGAGTTTGAATGCTTAATATACAATAATAAGTCTATTTCTCGAGTCAATTTTGAACTATGTCTGCACTAGGCTGACTTTCTAATAACTTAGATAAATTATTTTCAAGCCAAGTAGTTAAATCAAAAAGTCGTTCGGAAGCCTCTCGTCCAAAGTCTGTTAATTGATAATCTACACGAGGCGGTATTTCTTCATAATCCTGACGTACGATAAAACCATCATGCTCAAGCGTTTTTAAGGTTTGTGCCAACATTTTTTCACTAATGCCATCAATAATTTTCTTTAATTCATTAAAACGCAGACGCTGATCTCGAAGTGCAACTAAAATCAAAACACTCCAACGGCTAGTAAGTGTTAATAAAATTTTTCGAGAGGGACAATCTGCTGCAAAAACGTATCCTTTCATCACTCACCACCTTAATTACAAAAGTTTACATTTGTTTCTAAACTTACTTTTAGGTAAGTACTTACTTTTAGTAAGTTAAGGTACTACGATGATTGAAATATATCAACTACCTCAGATGGAGATCATCATGCGTATTGCAGTTACTGGTGCATCAGGTCAACTCGGCCAATTGGTTATTTCTCAATTACTCGAACGGACTGAGGCAAAAAATATTGTCGCATTAGTTCGCAATCCAGAAAAAGCATCAGATTTAAGTTCAAAAGGGATCGAAGTGCGTGCTTTTGATTATGGCCATGACGCAGATAAACTTTCGGTTCAATTGGTTGGTATTGATAAGCTTTTATTAATCTCATCGAGTGAAGTTGGTCAACGTACAGTACAGCACCAAAATGTGATTAATGCGGCAAAACTTGCAGACGTAAAATTTATTGTTTACACGAGTTTATTAAACGCAGATACATCACCACTTCTATTAGCACAAGAACATGTTGAAACTGAAAAATATTTAAAAAAATCGGATATCCCACATACCTTATTACAAATGGATTAATGAAGAATTTACATTAGAAGCAAAAATAGGCGGAAAATTTAAAGATTTGATAGATAATTGGTCATGTGACTCAGTATTTTTAGAACCATTACTCATAGATATAGCAAATTTACACTGCGAAGAATTAATAGATAATGATTTACGTAAGTATCCTCCAAAATTTATTAGACCTCCCTTTACTTTATTACCACTTGAAATTCATGTGATTAATAAATTACGTGCACTAGATAAATTAGATGAGATATCTTTCAATCATCCTTTAATGAACACTCATTCAGCAAAAATTAAAGAATTTGAAGTGATAGCTGATGATTTGATTGAAACGATACAGATAAATTTTTTGTAGTTGAGTAAATCAACCAAAACATTACAAAGATGTGAGCTTTTTTATTACACATTGCTTAAAAAATATACAGAAACCTCTCTAAAACGAGTTGGAATGCTACAAATGTGGATGATAATTTAAACTCCACTCTTCCTAATAAGTGAGGTGAGCAATGAAATTGTTAGCTTTGGTTAGTATGGGGGTTGCAGCGAGTTATTGGTATCAAACTATAAAAAATGGCAAGCCAACTCTTCGAAAACCAAATTTTGATGAAATAGTAAAAAAATTTGTATTAGCAGAATTTAAAGCCTAATGCATTTAATCATCTTAATTAAGAAGCTCATCGGAAGATGGGCTTTTTTATTGGAGTAAAGTTTGTCTCTTAATTATAAGTACCAATACTGAATTATCTAAGTTCGTCGAATATGTTTTGGTACGGAAATTCTTGCTAAATATCTATTATTGGGGTTTCTATCTTTTAACTCATGATATATTGATACTAATTAGAAAATTTAAAAGATATGAAACGATATATTTTTTTAGGGCTCGTGATGAGCCTACTTTCAGCTTGTTCAAATGTTGAATTAAATCCTGATCAAGTTTCCAATCAAGCTCAAGAACAGCAGCCTGTTCAGGTAACAACAATTGAATCAAAAAAAGTTGGTTATTGCATTCCAGATGAGGCAAAAAAACTTATTGGCCAATCTGTTCCGAGTGAGGCAGAGTTAAAGAAAATAACTAATGCTGGTGTTGTGCGGATTTCTCGTAAAGGTCAATCTGTTAGAGCAAATTTAGTTTATAACCACTTGAGCGTAGTGATAGATGATGATTCGAAGATCATCTATTCAAACTGTAGTTTAAGATGATAAATAAGATCAAAGAAATTATGTGTAAATAAAACAAAAAATAACGGTTTATAATATTTTGTTTTATAAATTATAATTTTTAAATTTTTCCTTAGAAATAGTATATTTAATGATGAATTGTTAAAGGGGTGCTTAAGGATATTTGGTCTATGCTTCAATTTTGGTTGGTTTTTATATAAACAATATATCGTTATATTTAAATCTTATTTTTTGAAAATAAGATGAAAAATGAAAAAGATATTAGCACTAACAATTTTAATTTCATCCTCTTGTACATTTGCTGCATCAAATGAGGGAATTGAGCAGGACATCCGTAGTTATTCTTTATTGCATGGCGTTAGCACAGCAGAAGCAAATAAAGCATTATTTTTAGAAGCTAACCGAGACTCTGCACTCGACGCTATTGAAAAAGAATTTAAAGGCCGTATAGCTGGTATTTATATTGAAAGTTCACCTACATATAAAATTGTGGTTAGAATTAAAGGTTATGGTCAGAATGAGAAACGAAATGTAGCAGTAGGAAATGCAATTTCCAAAAGTAATTTGCCTATTGATATCCAATATGGCGCTAAAGAAACCAGGGAAGTTGCTAAAGGCCAGATAAATAAAGCACAAAAACTAGTAAAAAATTATTTTAATACTATTCAAACTCTTAGCTACAATGAAAAAAATGGGAATATTGTTGTTGAAGTTAAAGGAAAAAGTACTGCTGAAAATTTAAAGAAGGTTGATCAAGTACAATCTCTTTGGAAAAATCCAAATCTACCAATTGAAATTAAATTTGTTAATTGGACTATCAAACCTTTAGTCGATGCTCATGGTGGAACTTTTATTGCGGGACAAATCGATCCGACAAGATATGGAGACTATAACTGCTTTTGGTATTAAAAACGCTAGTGGTACAAAGTAAATGAGTACAACTGCTCATTGTCCGAATAACTTCAAGAGTAAACAGGATGGAAACAATATACATTTGTAGGTGAGATTCCATTTGCGCAGATCTAATGATCTTCAGTGGAACGGTATTCTTTCACTTAGAGCAATAGATGATGTAACAGGTGTTTGTCAAGGATATTACTATGGTCCTACAGATAAAATTTATGAGAATGGTTTTTCTTTCATTTACTAATTAAATTTCATAAATGCGATAGCATTTTTTTTGGATATAGGTAAATACAGCATAGTCCGTAAATTAAGCCCCACTAAATATCGATTATTGGCGGGGCTTTTTACTTTGTGTGTTAAGCTGACCTTTATAATTTTATGGTTTCTTACAATGTTCATTTGTATTGGTGGTGATTTAGACGGTGAAGTTGTTAATAACCGTGAAGGAACGTTCTTTAAAGCTAGTGAAATAAATTCCTTAAAAGAATCAACATACAACCGCCAGAGCTATATTATTGGTGAAAATATATATCGGTTTTGGCTGTGTGCGGAGTTGAGCTATGCTGAGACAACAAAAATAGCGAATGATTACTTGGCGCAAAAACATCCATATCTTTCATAATTCAGATATTAAAAAATAAGCCCGCCAATTTTGGTGGGCTTAATCTATCTAGAGTAAGTAGGCTAAATCTTGGTTAAGTGAAAAACAATTAAAAAAGCCCCTCATATCTGAGAGACTAGTCATATCAATTTTCTGGAATGAATGGCTGCAATTTCTTAAATAACTAAACAAATCAAATTGATAAAAGTAATTAATAGTAGAGTAAATCAGTGCACTAATTTATTCTTTATAGTAGCAGAGCCTCAAAATAACTTCCAAAGCACTGTTAATAAGAAATTATTTGTTATTAGGATCAGGTTGTTCATTATTCTCAGGCAGATCTTTTACAGTGCCTGGAACTTGTGAAGGCTGAGTTTCAGTAGGTGGTGTTGATGCAGAATGCTTGTTCATTTGAGCTTTAATGATATTGGCGTGGTTAGTTGTATTTTGAGAAAAACTTTTAAAACCTGTCATTTTTATCTTCTTATCTTCACTAGGGAGTGTTCATAGTACGCTTTAAAAGCCTTTACATTACGGTAGTTGTAAGACTTATATGTGTTGATATGTCCTAGAAAAGATCTTTATCTCGACGACTTATTTCATAAATAAAATCAATTATATATAACCTGTTGAGTCTTATCCTTTAAATTTTGAAATTACGGTATCCAACTTTCAAGTAGGGGTACATAAAGCACACATATATAAATTTTCTCAAGATATGGGATTAATAAAGTTTTAAAAATTAATTCAATCTAGTTGCCTACAAAATATTGATAGTATAAAAATATCGTTGGGCATAATATGTAGGATTAAATTGGAGCATATTAATGCTAAAAGACATTACAATTATTGATTTCCAAGGTAAAGAAAAAAAAGCGCAGGCAAACTATACAGAAGTAAATACTAATAAAATCAGTCATTCATCTAGAGTTCAGAGACCCAAAGTTGAATATATTTTGTTAAAAGGTGAATGTATTTACCCTACTTTAAATTTGGTTTTCAACAGTTCCGATGGCAACAGCTATTATATAGAGTAAACATGACCCACTTCGGTGGGTTTTTTAATGGGTGATTTTAATTAGCCGAACGTCTTATGCACAGGAAGCCCGCTTTGATTTGGTCTTGGCATTCTGCTAAAAGAATGCACAATAGAAGCATGATGGGTGCTCCGATCTTACTGTCAGCTTTGGAAGAGCTTAAAGAAAAATGTATTAAATCTAAAGTACATTAAATTTAGTTGCCAACAAGAACTAAAAAACTTAGCTACACAGCTCCTACACGGGACTTTTTCTTTTGATGGAATGATAAATTAAACTGAATTAAAGGTCGTCGTGATATGGTATAAAAGCACCTCCAATAATAAGGACTATATATGTCAGACAATTCAACAAAATGGCTTTGTGTGGGTGGTGTTCTAAGTGGCGAGTGGCGAGAGCAGCAATTAGAAGCATTTGATGTTGATCCAAATGATTTAAATACTCATAGTTATGAAGCAATGAAACTCATTAATCCTGTTACCAAGGCAGAACAGGATTTCTATGTATATACTGAGCTACAAGAACAGGCATATGATAGGGCAATAAATTTTGCCTTATCCAAAAATCAATAAGATCAAAAGAGCACTTAGGTGCTCTTTTTATTGGGTGAAATTTATTCTACAAAGTAATTTGTAAACACCAGATGATCTTAAATATACATTAGAGAAATGAGAGTTATGTTTAAATAGTAGATCTTATAAGTCTATCTTATTGCTGGTTATAAATGATGTTAAGCTTATAACGTATAACTTTGATGAATAAAGAAAATCACATATTATGAAAGCTATTTTATTATTTTTGGTTTTTGCTCTCTCAAATACCATTGTTTTTGCTGAAGATAAAAATGATTTAAATCCTGAACCGAAATATGCGTATGCTGAAGTTTTGATTGAGCTTTACAAAGATGGACGACATGAGGAATATTTAAAAAAAAGCAGTGGATTTAAAGATTTAGATGAGAAAATACTTAAGGCTGTAAAGGAAGCCCATTTCAAGCCAATAACCAATATAAATATAGACCGCATGTATCTAACGCAACCGTTTAAAATTGAACTTAGTGATACTGAAATTAAAAAGAATTAAAGTATTTTTTTATCTGAAGACATGACCTGTTAACTAATTTCTTAATTCCCAAGGACTCGCTTCTCAAGCATTTCCATGAAAGTTTTTAAAATATTATTGTGGTTTTTGCCTTTGTGAGTAATTAAGCATATAGGTGTGCTGTAATGCATTTTTTCCTTTGAAACAGCTTGCATGAACCCATCTTCAACCCATTTTTTTGCGTAGTGGTCGGGTAAAAAGCCTAAAAATTTTCCAGTTAAAATCAGAAATGCAATCCCTTCACGGTCACTTGCTGTCGCTTTACAATCTAAAAGCTGGTGCAACTTGGCTGCTTCTGATGTGATCGCATAATTAGGAAGCACTGCTTGCCATTTTTTTAACTCATCTAAGTCCATCTTGCTGCACTGGCCAAACAATGGATGGTTTTTACCGCAATATAAAAATGAACTTTCGCTATATAAATCAAAATAATCTAGGCCAGACAGCGGAGTAACAAGAGGAATAACACCCGCATGCAAACGGTTGTCTAGCACACGGCACTCAATATCTGACAAGGTACTCATACTAATATTAATAATAACTTCGGAGTGCTCTTCAGCAAGTTGAGTCAAGGTGTTGGTGATATAGCCTCTAGGCATAGTCACAAGGTTATTAATAATTCCAATATTAAATTCACCCTTAAGGCGATTATGCATTTGATTCACTTTAGAGCGAAAGTCTTCAATCGCTGCTGTGAGTACTTCGATATATTCTAAAATTTCCCGTCCTTCATCGGTAAGGGCAAAACCTGCGCGGCCACGTTGGCACAGCCGAATACCCAGACGATTTTCTAAATCGCTCATATGCAAACTAATTGCAGAGCGACTAATGCCAAGAATACTTTCGGCAGACGTAAAGCTATGACAGTCGCAAACCGTTTTAAATATTTTGAGAAGTTTTATATCAAAATTAGTGACTTGATTTAATTTTTTAGGCTTCATTTAGTTTTGTTTTTTAAATCTAAACTCAAGATAATTTGAATTTATCAAACTTATCACGCTATGTACACTCAAACCATAATTTGAAAATAAACAGGAATGGTTATGTTTGATACGGATAAATTCAGCGATTCTGAGCATACTTTGGACGCGGTTCAAACCAATAATAATATGCACATAAATTATCAGGCACACTGGATGCCTTTTTCTGCAAATCGAAACTTTGCTAAAGACCCGCGTATGATTGTGGGCGCAAAAGGGTCATATCTGATTGATGATTCGGGCCGTGAAATTTATGACTCACTTTCAGGTTTATGGACTTGTGGTGCAGGTCATACCTTGCCTGAAATTCAGCAAGCGGTAAGTGCTCAATTAGGTCAACTCGACTACTCACCAGCTTTTCAGTTTGGGCACCCATTGTCGTTTCAATTAGCTGAACGAATTATTCAATATATGCCTGAAAAATTGCAGCATGTGTTTTTTACTGACTCAGGTTCAGAGTCTGCCGACACCGCAATTAAAATGGCGCGTGCCTATTGGCGAATTAAAGGCAAACCAAGCAAAACCAAGCTGATTGGGCGCGCACGTGGCTATCATGGGGTCAACGTTGCGGGAACCAGCCTTGGTGGTATCGGCGGTAACCGTAAAATGTTTGGTCAGCTCATGGATGTAGACCATTTACCGCATACCTTACAGCCCGATTTAAGTTTCACTAAAGGCTGTGCTGAAACTGGTGGTGTAGAGCTTGCCAATGAAATGCTTAAGTTAATTGAGTTACATGACGCATCGAATATTGCCGCGGTCATTGTAGAACCAGTTTCAGGTTCTGCTGGGTGTATTGTACCGCCGACTGGTTATTTAAAACGCTTAAGAGAAATCTGCGATCAACACGATATCTTGCTGATTTTTGATGAAGTCATTACGGGATTCGGGCGCATGGGGACGTGGACGGCTTCAGAATATTTTGATGTTACGCCAGATATTTTAAATTTTGCCAAACAAATTACCAACGGCGCTATTCCACTCGGTGGTGTGGTCGCAAGTCATGAAATTTATGACGCTTTTATGCAGCAAGACTTACCTGAACATGCTGTCGAGTTTACCCATGGCTATACCTATTCGGCGCATCCGGTGGCTTGTGCGGCTGCTTTAGCAACACTCGATGTTTTAGAAAAGAAAAATTTAATCCATCAATCGGCTGCATTGGCTCCAAGCTTTGAAAAACTCTTACATGAGTTAAAAGGCGCTCCAAACATTATTGATATACGCAACTGCGGGCTGATTGGTGCTGTGCAATTAGCGCCACGTGATGGCGATGCCACCATTCGAGGCTTTGAGCTGGGTATGAAACTCTGGAAAGAGGGATTTTATGTACGCTTCGGAGGCGACACGCTTCAGTTTGGTCCAATGTTCAACAGCACTGAGGCAGATATTGACCGCTTAATGAATGCCGTGGGCGATGCACTGCACCAAGTGAATTAAGGCATATAGACATTTTATGGGTATCTATAAATTCAATGGATGCTCTTCAACATCTAAATGAAAAATACAGTTTGATCTGCAAACCGATTGTGTAAGGAGTAACAACAATGACAAATGGCCTAGAAAATTTTAGCTATGACGAAGTTTTAACTGAAAATAGTACGCATAGCGAACAAGCCAAAAAAGTGCTAGGGCATTTCATACAAGGAAGAATTGTATCTAAATCGGCAAAAAAACAGCCAGTTTACAATCCTGCAACGGGTGAAATGAGTAAAGAAGTTGAAATTGCTGATGCAAAAACAGTGAATGAGTCCGTTCAGGTAGCCGAACAAGCTTTTCCTGCATGGCGAGATACGCCAGTCATTAAACGTGCACGTGTCATGTTTAAGTTCAAACAATTATTAGAACAAAATGCCGAAAAGATTTGTGCTTTGATTGGGCAAGAGCACGGTAAAATTTCTCATGATGCTCAAGGCGAACTACAACGTGGCATTGAAAATGTTGAATATGCTTGCGGCGCACCAGAGCTTTTAAAAGGGGAATATTCAAAAAATGTCGGTCCAGATATCGACTCATGGAGCGAGTTCCAACCGTTAGGTGTTGTGGCTGGTATTACACCATTTAACTTCCCAGCCATGGTCGCTTTATGGATGTTCCCAATGGCGTTGGTCTGCGGTAACTGCTTTATTTTAAAACCTTCTGAAAAAGCGCCTTCTGTAGTTTTATACCTTGCAGAATTATTAAAACAGGCAGGTTTACCTGACGGCGTGTTTAATGTGGTGAATGGGGATAAAGAAGCGGTAGATGCTTTATTGCATCATCCAAAAATTCAGGCGGTTAGCTTTGTGGGTTCAACACCAATTGCCGAATATATTTATCGTACCGCAACATCCACGGGCAAACGTTGCCAAGCGTTAGGTGGGGCAAAAAACCACGCGATTATTATGCCGGATGCCGATATTGATAACGTCGTAACTTCTTTGTTAGGTGCGGCATTTGGTTCTTCAGGTGAACGCTGTATGGCGTTGTCTGTGGCTGTCGCAATTGGTGATGAAGTTGCTGATGTCGTGATTGATAAGTTAACTCAAGAAATGAAAAAATTGAAGTTCGGTCACTATGCAGATGCAAGCAATGATTTTGGCCCACTGATTACCCAAGCACATAAAGATAAAGTGCAGGCCTATATTCAAAGTGCAGAACAGCAGGGCGCAAAAATTGTGGTAGATGGCCGTGATGCGAAACCAGCAGGCTATGAACAAGGCTTCTTTGTTGGACCAACTTTAATTGATCAAGTCACACCAAACATGACCAGTTACCAGCAAGAAATCTTTGGTCCTGTTTTACAGGTCATTCGTGTCAAAACCATGCAAGATGCAATGCAGCTCATTAATGACCACGAATATGGCAATGGTACTTGTATCTATACTCGTGATGGTGAAGCCGCACGCTATTTTACCAACAATATTCAAGTGGGGATGGTCGGGGTCAATGTGCCGTTACCTGTACCAGTTGCATATCATAGTTTTGGTGGTTGGAAACGTTCATTGTTTGGTGATTTATATGCTTACGGGCCAGATGGTGTGCGTTTTTATACACGCCGTAAAACTATTACGCAGCGTTGGCCTTCAACTCAGCTTCGTGAATCTAAACAATTTGCTATGCCTACATTAAATTGATGAATAAAAGGGAAAACTCTGATTTTCCCTTTTTTGTTTTGTACAAGTTGGAGAAGTACATTTTTAAGACGGTTTTAAAATCAGTTTGTTAATTTGAAGGAATCGAATATGAACAATGATAAAACAATAAAATTAAGTGAAGGACTTTCTAATCGACATGTCACCATGATTAGTATTGGTGGCGTTATTGGTGCAGGTTTATTTGTAGGCTCTTCTGCGGCAATTGCAAAAGCAGGCCCTGCCGCTGTACTCGCTTATATAATTACAAGTATTTTAGTTTTTCTGGTCATGCGCATGCTGGGCGAAATGGCCGTAGCGCAGCCCGATACAGGTTCATTTTCTACATATGCCCGTAAGGCAATTGGACCTTGGGCTGGGTTTACCATCGGATGGTTATATTGGTGGTTTTGGGTGCTGGTTATTCCAATTGAAGCGATTGCGGGTGCTGAAATTTTACATGCTTGGTTCCCGCAAATTTCTAGTGCTATTTATGCATTCGCCTTTATTATTTTACTTAGTCTAGCCAATTTTTTTAGTACCAAAAGTTTTGGTGAATTTGAGTTTTGGTTTGCGCTGATTAAAGTCTTTGCGATTGTAGTATTCATTATTATTGGGGTAATGGCTGTATTTGGAATGTGGCCTTTAGCCAAAAATGTCAGTGGTGTCGGCAATCTATTTTCAAATGGCGGTTTTATGCCACATGGCATGGGCGGAGTTGTATCGGCCATTTTAATCTCAGCATTTTCATTTTTTGGAATAGAAATTCTTTCTATTGCTGCTGCTGAATCAAAAAATCCAGAAGAAAAAATTAAACGTGCAACCAATTTGGTGCTTTATCGAATTATTTTATTCTTTGTCGTTTCGATTTTTCTTGCGGTTGCTTTGGTCGATTGGCGTTCACCAGATTTACAAAAGTTTGGAACTTTTCAGTTTGTATTGATGAGCCTACATGTTCCAGAAACTAAACTGATTATGGATGCCGTGGTATTTATTGCGGTTGCAAGTTGTATGAATGCGGCGGTTTATACCTCATCTCGCATGTTATTTGCTTTGGGTACCCGTCAGGAAGCCCCAAAAGTTGTGACAAAAATTAATGGAGCAGGTGTACCGACTTCGGCTGTATTTTTATCTACTTTGGTTGGAGTCGTCTGCTGTGCTGTCAACTATATGTTTCCAGGCCAAGTCTTTGGGTTCTTGCTCTCAACCACAGGCTCAATTGCGTTACTGGTGTATTTGGTGATTGCATTTTCACAATTACGCTTAAGACATAAATGGGAAAAAGAGGGCACAGCCGTATCTTTTAAAATGTGGTTATTCCCATGGTTAACTTGGTTTGTGATTTTAGTCATTATGACCGTTTTAGGTTATATGTTCTTATCACCAGCCTATAGTTATGAAACGACTTTATCTTTGGGCGTAACTTTGGTGGTGGTTGTTTGTGGGTTGGTCGTCACGCGAAAGCGTAAAGCAACCAGAGCGGTTGCCATAAATTTAGATTAATTATTTTAAAAATTAGATTGCTTATAATTAAAAAAGAGACCGTAAATGGTCTCTTTTTTCTCTTATCCCAAAATAAAAGTGAGTTATTTCTGAGTTGTATCCACAGAAACTAAAACAGATAAACCAGGACGTAATAATTTAACGTCTTTTTGATTTTCAACAAGTTTGATGCGTAATGGAAGGCGCTGAACAATTTTAGTAAAGTTACCAGTCGCATTGGTTGCAGAGATTGGAGAGAAAAATGCGCCAGTAGATGGAGAGAAGCTGTCTACCACACCTTTTAATTCAGTATTATAAGCATCGACATACACTTTAACTGGTTGTCCGATTTTGATTTGTTTTAACTCAATTTCACGAAAGTTCGCTTCTACGTAGACTTGATTTAAAGGCACAACAACCATTAATGGATTACCAGCGCCAACAAAGTTACCGACGTTGGCAGACTTTTGACCAATCATGCCATCAATAGGTGCTCGAACTTCTGTATAGCTTAAATTTAGTTTTGCTTTATCAAGTGCGGCTTGTGCTTGTTTAAGGGCAGCTTGTTTCGCTTGTACCTGAATCTTGTATTGGTTGAGTTGATATTGAGCGTCTATTACTTTTTCTTTGCTGCTGTCTAAGTCAGCATATTGTTCGGTCAATGTGGTTTTTGACTGCTGTGTAATTAATCTCGACTCGGCACCGAGCGCCTGTAATTGTTCATACCGCGCCGTATTATCTTTTGTGAGTTTAATTCCAGCTTCTACTTTTCTAAGCTGAGCCTCTGTTTCCCGAATAACTGTCGGTTGTCTTTCAACGGCTAACAGGGCTTCGCTTAAGTCAGCTTGTGCCTTTGCATAATTAGATTCGGCTTCAGCCAAAGCAGCTTGATAATCACGTGGATCAATGCGTGCTAAAAGTTGCCATTTTTTTACAGTCTGATGATCTTTAATATAAATTTCTTCAATATTACCAGACACTTTTGGGGCAATGGTTGAGTACTCTACATCCACACGCGCATCGTCTGTTTCAATAATCGATGAGGGTAAAAAGATAAGTTTTAAAACCCACAAAATGGATGCTAAAACAATAATGAATGCGATAACCATAACCCAATGCTTTTTGAGATATTGCACCTTTGTTAACTTGGGTGGTTCAGTGTGGGTGGTATCTTGGGCTTCGAGAGTACTCATAAAGATTTTCCTGAGTTATGACTATTCATTAACTTAATGAGAGCAATACGTGGCGGGTAAGTTCTAACGGGCAAAATCAGCATAACAATGAACAAAATTGCTGTAAGTCCGGCCAAAATCAGATATTGATCGCTAATGACTAAAACAGATTGCTGCGCTTGAATCGCAGAATTTAAGGCCGATAAACCGCCTGAAACCCGTTCTGCGCCATTTTCAGTCAGTACAGGTGGGGTAAGTGGATTAATGACAGGGCCTTGAATATTTTGAAAAACATGTTGGGCTGTATTTTCAATCAGTCGTGTTGAGTGATATTCACCACGTACTCGGTTCACCCAATCCAAAATACAAACACCAAGTACGCCACTAATGGCTCGCGGGGTATTAATCATCGGTGAAGCATAAATTGCCATGGTTGGATGTACGCTATTTGTACCCATCATGAGTAACGAGAGCACTACACAGGTTTGCCCTAAACATGAAATTGCATGCCAAAAATAGAACTGATCTTGGTTCCATGTTGTATCGAGTTGGCTTGCACCTAGGCAGCCTGCAATCACCAGAAGCAAACCAAAGCCATGCACATAGCGGCTGTCGACCCAAGCTTGATTTAAAAGCTTAACCACAATGGGAATATAGATAAATTGTAATGCCGCAATTTGTAAACCAATCCACATGGTTTGAGTCGGTTTATAGCCGTGTACAGCACTCAGGTAATTGAGCGGTAATGTACTTGTCGACATCCCAATAATCACAAAGCAAAACAGTGCAAAAATGGCATAAGCAAAATTTCGTATTTCGAGCATTTGCGGTTTAACTAATGGGGATGGAGAACGCCATTCATGTATGAAAAATAACGGTAATGTAATGGCACTTATTAACGCCAATACACTAATCAATTTAGAGTGGAACCAATCTAGATGATTGCCATGCAATAACATAGTACTCAGGCTTGCCAAGCTAATAATCGCTAAAGTAGCGCCTGTCCAATCGTAAGTTTTTATTCTTGAATAATTTAAAGGGTCTTGAGGAATACCAAAATAAACCAACGCAGCGCTTAAGGCACAAAAAGGAATGGTTTGAAAGAAAATCATCTTCCAACCCAGCACATCTAAATAAAAGGCAGAAAGTGCAGCACTTAAGTTGGGAAAGAAAGTCGCAGTTAATGCGTAGCAGGCTAAGCCCCATAGTCGAATATCTGGCCCCAGAAATCTGAGCGCACAGGCCATGAGCAAAGGAATGGTTAAACCATTGGCTAGACCTTGTAGGGCGCGTAATAAATAAAATATTTCAATATTGGGACTAAAAGGAATTAAAACGCTAGAGAAGAGGCAAAGCCCTATGGCAAAAAGAAGAACTCTCCGCATAGAAAAAATGACCGCCCAACTGGTCGAAAGTATCATGCCAATAATCATGGCGCTGGCATAAATACTGTTGACCCAATAACCCGAGTCGACACTAATGCCCATAGCTCCACGTATGTCGACTAAGGTAATGCTGGTAATTCGGTTATTAAATTCGACAGTCATTGCAGCAAATATTGCACCTGCTAAACCGATGAGT
Source organism: Acinetobacter calcoaceticus (assembly GCF_900520355.1). Taxonomy (NCBI): domain Bacteria; kingdom Pseudomonadati; phylum Pseudomonadota; class Gammaproteobacteria; order Moraxellales; family Moraxellaceae; genus Acinetobacter; species Acinetobacter calcoaceticus. The sequence continues at coordinate 1,877,755 of NZ_LS999521.1, forward strand.
GGCTTTGTATTCATCTTTTACCTTAAATCTTAAACATCAATTCATTGCACGGAGCAGATATTTATTGTACTGTACCGATCGGTACTGTACTCTCTAATTAAATTGCCGTCAATTCTCGATTTTGAACTTTTCGATGAGTTACACTACAAACGAAGTCGCTAAAATTTTTATAAGGTCTATATGTCTGGTTCAACGAAAGCTAATGAAAAAGATCAAAAAATTCTGGATGCAGCAACAAAGTTTTTTCTGACTCATGGTTTTAGTGGCACAACAACAGACATGATTCAAAAAGAAGCGGGCGTTTCAAAAGCCACCATGTATGGTTGTTATAAAAATAAAGAAGTGATGTTTGCTGCCGTGATTGAACGGCAATGCACCAACATGCAAGAACAAATTATTTTAGTCGAGACAAAAGCCAAAAACCTACGTTCTGCTTTAACTGAAATGGGGAAAACTTATTTGTGTTTTATATTATCGCATTCAGGTTTGGCTTTTTTTAGAGTATGTATTGCAGAAGCGGTCAGATTTCCAGAATTATCTGAAAAATTCTTTCAAGTTGGTCCACAAAGACTCGCTAATATTATTGCGGGTTATCTTGAGAAATCATCAAAAAAGGGTGAAATTGAATTAGAGTCTTCTTCGGATATCGCCGCGAATATATTTTTAGCTCTATTACGAAGTGATGCCCATCTTAAGTGTTTGACTCATCCTAACTATATAATATCGGACAATGAAATTGGTTCGTGGGTTGAATATGCCGTTGATCTGTTTTTGAAAAATATCAATTACAATGAGAAGTTAAAATAATTTTATAAGTACTTCAGGTCTCAAAAGTTGGTAAGAATAGTTTTATTTTTTGCTTATTTAAGAGTAAAACAACTTGATATTTAATCTATATGGATTATTCTTTTTCTCTAAAGGTTAATGCATAAGAATGGGGATATTTTCTTAAGTTAACACCATTAATTTTAACTTGTACTGTGGAAGCTAATGAGTAAACAAACTAAAGAAAAATTGATAGAAGCAGCTATCATTCTTTTTTCACAAAATAATATTGAAACGCTATCGGTACAAAGAATTAATGAAACTGCTGGAGTTGCAAATAAATCAGCACTTTATTACCACTTTAAGTCAAAATGGGGCCTCGTGGAGGCTGCATTAGATCATGTCATGCAGCCTTATATTATTGATAGTTTAGAGTTATTAAATGCTATCCCGCCCGATAATGTGCAGGTTTCTGATGTTGTAGATGCTTTAATGAAACCCATGGTAAAAATACTTTTACAGAATAACGGAATTCATTACATCAAATTTTTCTCTAAAACGATTAGTGCCGGAGATGAAGGGCGCGTTATTGTTGCAAAAACTTTAGTACCTATTGCCAATAAAGCCGTAGATTTATTACAGCAAGCTTTACCTGATGCAGACCCTAATGCGATTTCACTTAAAGTACTTTTTACTTTTAATATTATTTTAAATGTGATCAGTGATATTGGTCTTGAGCATTTTTGGCCCACAGAGGTTAAAGACCATAAACTACTCGCTAAATATCTAAAAGATTATATTGAAGGCGGAATTCGTTTTAAAGCAGATCATTTTTATTAATAAGCCTAAAAAAACTCCTATCTTTCATTGAGCAAGCATTGCTTCATCTCGCCCTACATTTTTATAGAACCAGTTTAGACAGTACGGTTTGAACTCTATTCCCTTGTGTAATCAAACTTTTTCTCTAGTGTTGATATTTTAATAAATATTTGTAAGCATTTGATTTAATTTTAAAAAATAATTTTCTTCATGGTTGATAAAAATAGCTTGATATTTAATCTAGTTGGATTATTATTTTAATCTAAATGGATTAGGTCTCGAAAAAATTCGAGATTAAGAAATATAACAAAGAGATCAAGAGATGAAGTTTTTATCGCTTGGTCAAGATGGAAAAGTATTATGGAAAAATTTAATCAGTTAAGGATTGCAATATTATTTACGGTTATTGGCTCTGTGGGCTTGAGCGCGTGTAATGATAGTGATGATTCTACTCAGGGAAATAAGCCAGTAAATCCAGATGCCGAGTTAACGGATTGCATGTGGCAAGATTCTGTAACAAGCAAACAGCATACGGGAGAAGACCCGTTAAATTATGCTTTTCCTGATTCTAATGTAACGTATTGGTCATCAGAATTTACGGTTCCAGAAGGTGCAAAAGTAATGATTGATGGGGATTATCCTTATTCACGTCACTTTTCATTGGTGAGCTATACCGCAAAAGGTGAGCGAGTTAATTCATTATTAGATGCTGCTATTTTACCAAATCAAGGTTCAATCAACCCGTTTGTAGTCGGGAATAACCGTATGGGCAAAGCGCGTAGCTACTCAGCACAATTGCAATTAGGAGATTTACCAACAAATCCTTTAAGTAATACGTTGTATGCCCCTAAAACAGTTGATGGCAAAGTTGCCATTTTATATCGTGTATATGTACCCAATAAAAACATGGATATTAAAGGAAATGTGAGTTTCCCTCGATTTAAAGTTCAACTTGCAAATGGGGAAGTTAAAAAGGGTCAAGATGTTTGTAATGTTCTACAAGTAAAAAAAGCACCGATTGATCGTATATCAACAATGCCATTAAAAAATACTGTAGATGCATTTAACCAAAATAGATATGAGGGTTTTCCTGCACAACAGGAACCAAAATGGTACAAAGCCTTTAGTGCCTTAGATAGCTTTAAATGTATTTATAAATTCGACCCTATTACAAAACAGCCTATCGATAAATGTGAAGGTTTGGCGGTCACCCCTAAACTGGGTTATTGGGCTACACCTGACAATGAATATGTTTATGCAGCGGTAAGTAGACGATTAGGTAAAGTGATAGAACTTCGAGGTAAAGTTCCAACTACAGAAAAAACTTTTAATAATGATCAGTTTGTTCAAAAAACAGATGTACGTTATTGGTCAATTTGTACAAATGAAGTGATTTCAACTGCGACAAATTATTGTCTCTATGACGAAAATATTCAAAAAGTAGATAAAGACGGTTTCTATACCATTGTTGCTTCGTTACCAGAAGATCGACCAGCGAATGCACGAGAAGAGTGTGGGGTATATTTCCTTGAGCTAAGCCCTCGTGGTTCAGGTTATACAGCTGAAGATGGTAAAGCTTTCGGTCACTCAGATTTTGGTTTATTTATTATGCGTAATTTATTACCTGATAATGCCTTTGCTCACGCCGTTCAGAAGGTGAAAGTACCAGGTGAAGAAAAAGTAGTAATGGGTGATTATTTACCAGATATTCGTTACACCTCTAAAGACGCCTTTGAAACAAAGGGATGTTCTTAAAATCTAGATATAAAGAAAATCAACCAATCTTTTAATGAAAGATTGGTTTTTTCTTTAGTACGCTAAAAAGTTCTAATTCAATAAAAATATTCCCCATCTTTAAGGGATGAAAAGTATATAAAATATTAAGGAAATATTATGAAAATTAAAGTACTAACGGTCTCATTATTATCTGTTCTTTCGCTCAATGCATTTGCTGAAAATAAAGTAGAGAAGGCGGTTATTGACTCAAATGCCTCTTACAGTAGTAAGTACAATCTACAAGATGCTGATGAATTTAAGAATGCTGAAAAGGGTTTCATCGCTAAACCTACTGGCCAAATAAAAAATGAGCAAGGAGATGTGATTTGGGATTTTGATGCATTTAATTTTATTAAAGGTCAAGCTCCCGATACTGTAAATCCAAGCCTGTGGAGACAAGCAAAATTAAATAATAATGTTGGTTTGTTTAAGGTTACCGATCGTGTCTGGCAAGTTCGAGGCTTTGATCTGGCAAACATGACCATCATTCAGGGTAATACAGGCTGGATCATTGTTGACACGTTAACATCTAAGGAAACTGCTGAAGCGGCTATTAAATTTGCAAGACAGCATTTAGGTGACCAGAAAATTTCAGCGATTGTTTTTACGCATAGCCATATTGATCATTTTGGTGGGGCTCTCGGCGTTATCTCTGCTGAAGAATTAAAGCAAAGAAACATACCCATTGTTGCTCCTGAAGGATTTATGGAAGAAGCGACCAGTGAGAACATTATGGCAGGACCCGCCATGACTCGTCGAGCAACCTACATGTATGGTACATATTTACCTAAAAATACAGAAGGTTTGGTTGATAATGGTTTAGGTAAAGCTGTAGCAGTCGGACAAATCGGAATTTTAGAACCGAATCAGTTGATTATGCAGAAAGAACAAAAATTGAATATCGATGGTTTAGATTTTGTATTCTATAACGTTCCAAGTTCAGAAGCGCCGTCAGAATTAACTTTTTCCATTCCTTCACTTAAACTTTATAACGGCGCAGAGATTCTCTCCCACACGTTACATAATCTTTATACTCTAAGAGGGGCTAAAGTACGCGATACTTTAAAATGGGTCGGTTATCTTAATCAAGCTTTAGAGCAAACCCAAAACTCAGAAGTTTTTATTGCCCAACATCATTGGCCAGTTTGGGGTCAACAAAATATTCAAGAATTTATTAAGACACAAAGAGATGTCTATAAATTCATTCATGATCAAACAGTTCGTTATATGAATTCTGGTTTAAATGGTGCTGAAATTGCAGAGAAGATTAAACTGCCGCCTGAGTTAGACCAAAAGCTATATGCTCACGGCTATTATGGAACTTTAAAACATAATACGAAGGCTGTATATCAATACTACATGGGCTGGTTTGATGCCAACCCATCAAATTTAGACCCTTTATCACCTAAAGATGCTGCAAAGAAATATATTGAACTGGCAGGTGGAGAGGCGAATGCTTTGAAAAATGCTCAGCAAGCTTATGACAAGGCTGAATACAGATGGGCTGTGGAAGTTCTAAAACATTTAGTATTTAATAACCCAAAGAATTTTCAAGCCAAAGAATTGCTGGCAAAAACTTATCGACAATTAGGATATTCAGCTGAAGCTGCGACTTGGCGTAATTTCTATTTATCGGGTGCACAAGAATTACAAGGCGTTACTCCAGTTAAGAATACCTCTGGTCGTTTAGGTTTACTTATTCATACGCCGACTGAAAGATTTCTTGAAGCGATGGCAACCAATCTGGATGTTGAAAATTTAAAAAATGAAAATCAGTGTATGAACTTAGTTTTGACTGATACACAAGAAAATTTTTCATTACGGATTGAAAACTCGGTCATGCTCTTTGATAAATATGACAGTGATCGGTTACCTACAAACTGCCCAACGTTGAAACTGACTAAACTTTTATATTTAAAGTTAATTACTGGTGAAGTTGATGCTTCGAAAGTTTTATTTTCTAAGGACAGCGAAATAAAGGGCAATCCGTTAAAAATTGGCAAGTTCTTTTCTTTATTTAAAAAGTCTAGCAATGGTTTTCCAATTGTGACTCGTCCAGAAAACTGAAAATATCCAAGATAGAGCCATAGAAAATTCAAGCTAAAGTATCCTTAAGCAATGATTTCAACCTAGCAGCACTTGATAGGACCTGAAAATCAAGTGCTGCTTTTTAACTTTATATAAACCAAATTATTCGATGTGCTGGTGTAAATTTGTAGGTTCTAACTTCTAGTCTCTTTAAAAAGTGAGCGTTACGTGAGAAGAGTAATTTTAGCTGCTACATTAAGTTTTGCTGTACTAGGTATGCAAGGTTGTCTTTCTTTACCTAATAAAGTTGATGAAAAACCTGCTGAAAAGAAAAACGAGTATTTTTCAGAAATTATTAAGTTTAAAGGTTTAAGCCAAACGCAAATTTATGATGCTTCTAAAAACTGGCGAAATAATGTTGTGGATTATGTTTCAAGTCGAAAGATTATTCAGGCAGATGAAGTGAATAAAGTCCTGATAATTAAAGGACATGCAGGGCTAAAATTTGATAATTGTATGGACTGTCTAAGCAGGAATATGATTAAGGTCGCAGATGATTCCTTTAACTATACTATTGAAAATAGAAGTTAAAGATCATCAAGCTAAGCTTACTTTTAGCAATATAGAACCTCGTGACAATCGTAATAATCATTTTTATAAAGATAAAAATGCAGCTATAAAAAATCAATTAAAGAACATTGTGGAAGACTATAAATTTCATATCTTACATCCCAATGCTCAGCCTGTAGGCGCGAGTCCAATGTAGTTTTCTTATATTGGCTTATAAAAATATAATTAAAGAGTCAGATAGAACCATGAGAGATAAATATCTAAGGGAAATACGCATTTATCTTTCCTAAGTAGGTGATATCTCTCTCTTAATTATAAAAAAAATAAATATTGCATATAAAAATCTTGAATAAATATTGATTTCCTGTATGCTTAATTTAACTAGAAAAAAGACTTGTAGTAAATCTTCTTTAAGTATCGCAGTTTTAGTCATAATCCTTCGTTTTTTCAGATATTAAGCTCAATTCGTTATTATTTTTTCAAGTTAATTTGTCATTTTAAAATGGCTTAAATTATTAAAATTCAAGGATATGTTATGTCTAATACAACTAATGGTACAGTAAAGTGGTTTAACGAAACTAAAGGTTTCGGTTTTATTCAACAAGAATCTGGTCCAGATGTGTTTGCTCATTTTAAAGAAATCGCTTCTTCTGGCTTCAAAACTTTATATGAAGGTCAGAAAGTAACGTTTAATATCGCTCAAGGCCAAAAAGGTCCAAGCGCTGTAAATATTATTCCAGAATAATAAGCGATAAAAAAAGGCCCTGAATATTCAGGGCCTTTTTTATTTATTGTGAATCAACTTCAATCACAATTTTGCCAAATGCGCCTCTAGAAAGATGGTTAAAGGCTTCAATAGCTTCTTCAAATTTATATACATGGTCAATAACCGGTTTAATTTGATGTTCATTTAGAAACTTGTTCATACGTTCAAATGAAACTCTTGGCGCTACTGCTATTCCTCGAAGTTTGGTCTGACGGAAAATAAGTGGCATTAAATTCAATTGGGTGGTTTGTCCAGTTAGAAAGCCAACTTGGGCCACGGTGCCTGCTACTTTTGTGGCTGCAATAGATTGATTAAGTCCATTACCGCCCGCAACCTCAATTGTTACATCTACACCTTTACCATCAGTTAATTCGAGTACTCGCTCATCCCAATTTGGATGAGTTTTATAATTGATTCCCTCATCTGCACCCAAAGCGCGAACTTTTTCTAAATTTATATCATTGCTTGATGTAGCGATGACTCTTGCCCCATAGGCGTGAGCTAATTGGATTGCAAAAATAGAAACACCACCAGTCCCTTGTACAAGAACATTTTGTTCTGGCTTAAGGTTACCTATATCCATAAGTGAATACCAAGCTGTTAATGCAGCAATAGGTAATGTAGATGCTTCAGCATCAGACATATTATCTGGAGCTTTTACTGCGCTTTCTTCATGCAAAATCATATATTCAGCAAGACCACCTGGTAATGGCATACCTAAACAATATTCCGGTTCATTGGGTCCAGGTTCTTCATCAATCCAGCGAGAATAGAGAGTAGTATTGACTCGATCACCTAATTTAAAACGCGTTACTCCTTCACCCACAGCCACAACTGTACCTGCTGCATCGGATACGGGAATTAAAGGTTTTGGAACCATGTGGGGTTCATAAAAACCTTCAATAATCGCTTTATCTCGATAGTTTAAAGAAACTGCTCCAACTTTAATGAGGAGTTCACCAGCTTTTGGAGTTGGGGTTTCCACTTCCTCTAATTTTAAATTATTTAAACCAAAATCTTTTAGTAACCATGCTTTCATCATCTTTTCCTCTTAAATGAACTTGATAACTTTCTTACTTAGCTATCATTTGAACTCATCTTAATTCAAGAAAATAATTTTATTAATATGATAAAATTCTAGTCATTGTGGAATAAAATTCCTTAATAGGTGATTTATGGATAGTAAGTTTTCAGGAATACTCGAGTTTGTTACGGCTGTAGAGCAGGGAAGTTTTACTGGTGCAGCAGAAATACTTGGAATTACCGGATCTGCGGTAGGAAAAAGTATTAATAAATTAGAAAAAAGATTGGGTGTCCAACTTCTTCACCGCACAACCAGACGCATTTTTTTAACTCCCGAGGGAGAAGCATGGCTTGTGAGTTGTCGTCGTATTTTGGAAGAATTAGATCAAATAGAAACATTACTTTCGACAGAAAATTCATACCCTACAGGGCGTATAAGAGTTGATCTTCCTACGACTTTTGGCCGTCGATATATTTTTCCGATTTTATTAGATTTAGCTCAGCAATATCCTCAGTTGGATTTATCTGTAACCTTTCAAGACAGGGCTGTAGACATGATTAGTGAGGGGGTAGATCTTGTTGTCAGAATAGGTGACTTAGAAGATTCTACTGACTTAATTGCAAAATCACTTGGGCACCAAACACTTTTAATTTGCGCTTCGCCAGTTTACTTAGAAAAGAATGGTTATCCCTCCAATAAAGAGGATTTAAAACAGCACAACTGTCTAATCGGTTGGAGAAGAAATTATAAAGGGCAATGGTTTTTAAAAAATGCACTAGGGGAAATGGAAGAGTTCAAAATTAAATATAGACATGAAATTCCAGACGGTGATGCTTTACTAAGCGCATGCACTTCCGGTCTTGGTATTGCACAACTACCAAGTTGGTTAGCTTTTGATGCATTAAAAGCTGGAAAGTTAATTTCTATTCTTCCAGAGATATCGGGTGTAGAAATACCAATTCATGTGCTATGGCAAAAAAGATGGCATTTACAACCCAAAATAAGAGTCGTAGTTGATGAAATAACAAAGTTCACGCATAACAAACCTGAATTATTTTTAGAGTAATTCAGGTTATAAAAAATTAATCTGCGATATGCTTGTCCATTTTTATACGCTCTTTATATCCACCGACGGCGGAACCCCAAAAAAGCGTTTATATTCTCTGGAAAATTGCGACAAACTTTCGTACCCGACCTGAATACTGGTGGTTGAAATATCACATTCTTCAGTCATCAATAAGCGCCGTGCTTCGGTCAGCCTCATTCTTTTTTGATATTGTAAGGGACTCATTGAGGTTATATCACGAAAATGCTGATGAAAACTTGAAGCGCTCATACCCATTGTGCTTGAAAGCTCTTCAATGCTAAATGATTTTGCAAAATTTGTTTTCAACCATTCAATGGCTTTCACAATTCGATGGCCTGTAGTTCCTGCCGCTACAATTCGTTTAAGCCGATCACCTTGTGGGCTCATCAATAAACGATAAAAAATTTCTTTAATAATCAGAGGCGACAAGATTGGAATATCTTGTGGAGTGTCTAATAGTTTTAATAACCGTATAAAAGCATCATTCAGTTCCGAATTTACGACTCCAACAGCCATTCCTTTTTTTTCAGTATTTATGTCTTTAAAAGGGATATGGGCTTCAAGCATGATTTGGGCAAGTACATAGGGGTCTAGTCGTAGCACTATTGAAAGATAAGGTAGTTCAGCCGATGCTTCAAGAACTTGAGCAATCACTGGCAGGTCAATTGCCGTAAAAAGGAAATGATTAGAATCATAGGTATAGGTTTCTTCACTAAGAATCACCTGTTTTTTCCCTTGAGCAATCATACATAGACTGGCATCCATCATGCTGCTACTTGGTTGGGTCAATGTTTCAGCACGATATAAAGTCAGTCCCATGATAGGTGTTTCAAATGTACCTTTTTCTCGGGTCCATTGATCAACAAGTTGAGCTAATTCTTGATTATGGTTTATAGACCTATTCGCCATTCAGATTTCACCGATTACCCTCTGTGTTTTTATTGTAGGCATTTCACCTCAGAAAAATAGAGAGAATTGCAACAATTCGGAGGATTAGGCAAATCTGCAAGAGGAATAGAACAACATCTATCAAGTTTCATTTTTATACTGATGAACATGGCAAAAAAGTCGATTGATTAAAGTCTGCTGGGTCATTGTTTTCAAAAACGTATTCATGGGTATTCAAAATCAATAGCCATCAATGAATATCCAGTGATGAAATCGCCTTTATTTAAACATTAAACATGAGAGAAAAAATATGACAATTGAAGTTTTAGGTTATGCTGCGCTGTCATCAGAAACTCCTTTAGTTCCGTTTAAGTTTGAACGTAGAACCCCACGTGAAGATGATGTTGTCATTCAAATTGAATATTGTGGTGTCTGCCACTCCGATTTACATCAAGCTAAAAACGATTGGGGATTTAGTGCTTATCCGTTAGTTCCGGGCCATGAAATTGTAGGGCGTGTAACCTCGATTGGTTCCAAAGTCACTAAATATAAAATTGGTGACCTCGTAGGCATTGGCTGTATGGTAGATTCATGCCGTACTTGTTCTGCTTGCCATTCAGGGCTAGAGCAATATTGTGAAGAAGGTAACATCCAGACTTATGGCGGTGTCGATCGTCATGATCAACGACCAACCTATGGTGGATATTCTCAAACAATTACGTGTAGCGAAGATTTCGTCTTAAAAGTACCTGAAAATCTGGATGCTCAAGCTGTACCGCCATTACTTTGCGCGGGGATTACCACATGGTCGCCTCTACGTCATTGGAATATTGGAAAGGGTAGTAAAGTTGCAGTCGTTGGTTTAGGTGGCTTGGGACATATGGCAATTAAACTTGCAAATGCTCTAGGTGCGGAAGTGACATTATTCACTCGCTCAGCTAACAAAGAACAAGATGCAAAACAACTCGGAGCGCATCATGTTGTGTTATCAACAGATGAGGCTCAAATGAAATCAGTGTTAAATCAGTTTGATTTAATTATTGATACTGTGCCTTATAACCATGACTTGAAGCCTTATATTCCAACTTTAGCTTTAAATGGAACCATTGTGTTGGTTGGATATTTGGGTGAAATTAGCGCAAATTCAGTTCCTATGATTTTAGGAAGAAGATCAATTGCTGGCTCGGTGATTGGCGGGATTAAGGAAACACAAGAGTTACTTGATTTCTGTGGTGAACATAACATCGTTTCTGAGATCGAAATGATTGATATGCAAAATATCAATGAAGCTTTTGAGCGTATGCTAAAAAGTGATGTGAAGTATCGTTTTGTGATTGATATGAAAACTTTATCTGATCATTAATCTTATTTGATCTTTGCTGTGCATTCTGAACGTAGAGTGCACAGTACACCGAGTTAATACGGATGTGGATGTTATAGTTTAGATGGGATGTATTTACGCATTGCAAGGATGAGTATCGTAAGCAAAATACTAAAACCAAAAACAGGTAAGCTTAGGCCTAACACAATGCCAGCTAGCATTAACAATACTTTTTGCTGACCAGTTGCACGCGTCCAAACAAATAAGCTTTGACCAACAAAGTGACTTGTCATAAGTTTTAAGTTTGAGTTTTTAAATGCAGCTTTATATGCATAAATAATCATGAAACAAAGCGCAAGCGCATAAAGCGCAAGAACTAACTGATTCATCCAACCAAATAAAATACCAATATGAGCATCAACTCCCCACCGAGTTAGCTTAGCAACGAATGAGTAGTCTTTAAAGGCAAGTTGATCGATAACTTTGTGTTGTTCCATATCAATTGCGATGCTATCTGCTTGAGTTGGCCATTTACGCTGAATCTCGGCCACTTCCCAAGCTTGATTTCCGCTGGTGGGTGGTTTGATTTGTATTTGTGCCGCATCAATACCATGTGCTCTGGCTATTGAAAGAGCGGTATCAAACTCACTTGAGACAATATTTAAATTAAGGTTTTCACTGTGTGGCATTTCGTGATGTTCATGATGCATCACTGTTGGTAAATTATCTGTCTGAAGAGAAGTTGCTAATGTTGGGGTTTGCCAGTTGAGCCATTGACGAGCAACCCGAATATTATCTCCGGCCCACTCCGACCATGTAAGACCAGTAATGGCGATGATTAATAAGAGTGGAAATAAAAATAAACCAAGCGTGCTATGCCATCTTAATAATTTATTTTTTTGTGTTTGCCTGATTTTAAGATTTTGACGACGTTTCCACCAATTATACAGTCCAGTTAAAGTCAAAATGGCTAACCAACTTGCTGCCAGTTCACTATAAAAGCGACCCCATTTTCCGAGTAATAAGTTGCTATGTAACTGGTCGAGCGTAGTTCGAAACGGTAGAACCCCGCTTGTACCATAGACAGCAAGGTGGCCTTTGGTTTTAAGCGTAAAGGGATCAATAAAAACGGCTTCACTGGTAAAATCATGTAAAGGATCTGAAAAAATGATACGAGTTGTCTGGTCAGCACTTGGGGCGGGTCTAACTTCAATCACCTGTGCAGACTTGGGCATCACTTGCTTTGCGGCTTCAATTTGCTGACTGAGCTTATAGTGTGCTTGGTTCAATGGTTCAACATTTAGAACATCTTTATACATCGCTTGTTCAAGTTGTGGCGTAATCGCATAGAGTAAGCCGGTGATTGCAGCAACCAATATCAATGGTGCAATAAAAATACCAGCATAAATATGAATTAAACGAAAAAGACTACGCCAGAAGGATGAATGGGTCAGCATTAGAAGATAATGTCTATCAGGTGTTGGGCTGGATTATAACGATTTATCTCTTGTGATGTTGATTGAGCTGTAACCTCTATTAAATTATTTGAATAGCCCTTATGCAGACTTTTTAACCCAATAATTAAACAGTTTTTATTACTTGGTAAATTTGGCGTTTTTTTTGCTTACTATCTAATACCTTATCTAACATACTTAATTTGATTGTTGTATAAATGATGATTCAAACTATTTTGCTCTCTTATAGTGTGTTTTTCACATGAAAAATGCACCAAATAGGCGCGTCTTTTTATTTTGCACTGTATTTGTGCGTTGGGTGCTGTAATGAAGTTATTGCTTTCAATACTCACTTTACTCATTCTATGTGGATGTTCTTCATCTGAACAAAAGCGAAAAACACAAGAAAAGTTAGCAGCCCATTCGATATGTGTTTTTGATAGTACAAATACAAAAGTCTGTGTAGATAAACCAGCACAAAGAATTGTGTCTTTGTTTGAGTCCGGTTTAGATGGCTTATATATGCTAGGGCAAGGCCATAAAGTGATTGGTATACCAGCTGAAGTGTACATACAGCCTTTATTATTTAATGCCTATTCAAAAATCGATCAACGTATTGCCAATAGAGAGCTTGCTACACCTTCGCAAGGTGCAAATGCCACCAATATTGAAAGTCTCGTGCTGTTAAAACCAGATCTGGTGATTTTGGGGAGCGGACAAACCCAAACAATTGAACTGTTAAGGCAGTTTGGCATTGCTGTATATGTGATGGAGTCTGGCACTTACCAGCAAGTGAAAGAAGAGCTATCTGAAATCGCTGTGCTTAGTGGTGCTCAAAAGCGTGCTCAAGAAATTTTAAGTTTTTCTGATGAAATTGTGGCAGAGGTCACAGCTAAAACTGCACGTCAGCCAAATAAACAATCGATTTACTATGCATGGTCAGGTGGACGAATTTTTTCTACCTCGGGACGTCAATCGATTACCAATGACTTTATTGAGCTGGCGGGTGCTTACAACATTGTTCAGGCCAATGCCAATCAACCCAATGTGAACCCCGAAACCTTAATTGAATGGAACCCAGACAATATTGTGCTTTGGAACACCAACCCAAAACTGATTTATGAACGAAAAGAATTACAAGGTTTAAGCGCCGTACAAAACCGAAAGGTCTTTAATTTGAGTCCCGCATTTATATATAACCCACACACCATCAAAATTATTATTACGGCGATTTATTTGAATCATAGTATTTATCCTGAACAGTCCGATCTACCTGTAAGTGCTTTACAACAGCGTATTTTAACTCAGTTGTATGGTGAGCACCTTGCCAAAGCGTTGGTGCAATGAATATGCAAAAGCTGAAATATTATTGGTTTTACCCGTTACCCGTCGTGATGATTTTTATCTCGCTGCTCATTGGGCCAACGCAGACATTGAATGCATGGGACTATTTGCTGTGGGGCGTGCAAGCGGTCTTCGGTACACCATATTTTGATGCTGAACAATTTAGACTGATGCAAAATATTCTTGTGAATGTCAGACTACCCAGAATTTTACTGACCTTTATGGTGGGGGCTGCATTGGCAACGGCGGGTAATGGCTTGCAGGCGTTATTTCGTAACCCATTGGTCGACTCTTATGTACTCGGTATTTCATCTGGCGCGGCGTTTGGTGCAGCCTTGGCACTTTCTTTAAGTTGGCTTTCACCCAATCTATCCGCCTTTATTTTTGGTGTTTGCGCTGTTGCCTTAACGTATTTATTTGCGCATCAAAAACATGAAAGCCAGACGTCTTTAGTGATGGTAATTTTATCGGGCATGATTGTTTCGGGGCTATTTTTGGCTGGTCTCACGGTGATTCAATATTTAAGTGATCCATTTAAATTGCAAGCCATTGTGCAATGGACCATGGGTAACTTACATCAAGCTTCTTGGCAAAAGGTTCAATACGCCGTGCTACCAATCTGCATTGGCCTTGCCGGATTATTTACGATGCGCTGGCGCCTAAACTTAATGGCACTCGGTGCCGAAGAAGCGCAGGCGGTTGGTGTTAACCCACGCTGGGAACAGCTTCTTTTAATTGCTTTGGTGACTGTATGTACTTCAACTTCTGTGGCTGCAGCAGGCATTATTAGTCTATATGGACTCTTTATGCCGCATATTGTGAGAATGTTGGTTGGGCCAGATCACCGCTACAGTATTCCTGCCAATATGGTGTTGGGCGGTAGTTTTCTACTGATGATTGATAACTTTTCTCGGGTTTTGTTGACGTTTGAAATACCAATTGGCATTTTTACCATGCTACTTGGCGCTCCATTTTTCTTATTATTAATGAAAACACAAAGGACTCATTGGGCATGATTCAAATTGATCAGTTAAATTATGCCTATGGGCACAAACAGGTTCTTAAAAATATTCATCTGGAGTTTCCTGAAAATCAGTTTTCAGTGATTTTAGGGCGTAATGGCTGTGGGAAATCGACACTTTTTAAATTGATGGCAGGCCTAGAACCCGTAAAAGATGGATTAATCCGTTATTCAGGAAAGCCATTATCGGACTTTAAAGGTAAAGATCGGGCTGCATTACTTGGCTTTTTACCGCAATTTCACAAAACCGTATTTCCATTTTTGGTTAAAGATGTCGTGATTACTGGGCGTGCTGCTTTTAGCCGATATCGTCCTTCAAAATCAGATTGGGAAAGAGTAGACCAAGCTCTATTTGATTTAGACATTGAGCATTTACACGATCGTCCTTATACCGAGCTATCGGGGGGCGAAAGACAATTGGTCATGATTGCGCGTATTTTAGTGCAAGCACCAAAAGTCATTTTACTGGATGAGCCAACTAACCATCTTGATGTTTATTATCAGTCTTATTTAATGAAAAAATTGCGTCAGTTGTCGCGGCAAAATTTTACGGTCATTGCGATTATGCATGATCCCAACTTGGCATTTTTATTTGCAGACCAGCTGTTTTTCATGCGCGAACATGAGGTAGTTAAGCCTGAGTCAAAAACTCGAATCACCGATCCGAAGTTTTTAAAAAGTGTCTACGATGTTGAGTTCCATGAAGCCATGATTCAAGACAAAACCATTGTTATCCCTGATCATTCTTGGCTATAAATATGACATTTCACTATCAGCTAGCGGACAAATCAGACTATGCATCTGCGGTAGAGTTTGCACTTTATACTAGACAGCTTTTATTCCCAGAAATCTATCATGGGCAAGTTCCCAAAGATTTACAAAATTTTGAGCAATATTATGCCAATAACCCATTAGGTTGCTTTATTACGGTAAAAGATAAAAACCGTATTATTGGCACCATTGCATATCGGGCGTATGACCATCGTTTTGATTTAAATCTGCCACCAAATACGGTTGAGGTCGTCAAGTTATTTGTACTGCCTGAATACCGCCGTAGTGGCATAGCGACCAAGCTATGTGACATGTTGTTTAGCCATGCAAAAAAGAATGGAATTGCTACTTTGTATTTGCACACTCATCCATTTTTGCCTGCGGCTGAAGCGTTTTGGACTCTACAAGGCTTTGAAGTCATTAATCGAGAATGGATCGAGACGTATGACACCATTCACATGAGTAAATCTTTATAGTGCTTTATCATGCACATGAAATCTTTTTTGAAAATGGGTAGGCAGATAGCCCATAATTTTACTGAACATTGCTGTAAAAGCTGCCGAGTGTTCATAGCCCAAACTAAATGCAATTTCAGTAATCGAGATATTCTCTTTTAATGCATTTAAAGCATAGATGATGCAGACCCGATTACGCCATGCTTGAAAGGTCATGCCAGTTTCTGATTTAAACCAGCGATGAAAAGTTCGTTCACTTTTATTGTGATCATGCGCCCACCAGTGATTGCACTGTTGTGATTGGTGTTGAGCAAAAATATGTCGATGGTCTTCGCATTGATAGCACCGACTACATTGCAAAGGCATTTCACAAAGTTGCTGTGATGTAAGGCTTTACGAATGGTAAATTATTAGGTGAATTAATAAAAAATTTATACGCATTTTCACCACAGGTGGCAGCTGCAGCAGCCTTAAAAGATTTAAAAAATATTTTAAGGCATAACTACTAATCTACTAGTAATATTCTATGTAATGGATATTTTATTCTATCTAGCAGGTTTCCAAAAGAAAATCTCTAAACCAGCGTTGTATAGAATCATGGTGTGTGCGTTCATGCCATGCCATTAATTTATTATAACCACCAACTTCAATCGGTGGTTTTTTGGAAATAATACCTGAATCTTTCTCTAATAAATGATGTGGAGCAACAGCAATCCAATCACTATTTTTAAGAATTTCTGGTAACAATAAAAAGCTTGTAATAGACATTACAACATTTCTCTTTTTCCCGATTTTCTCCAATGCAACATCTGTAGCTCCAGTGAAACCACCTCCATCGTAAGAGACTAATACATGATTGAGAGAGCAAAATGTATCTATATCAAGCTCTTGATTAGCTAATGGATGATTTTCTCGCATCATACAAACATAGTTTTCTTTATGGATTATCCGTGAACGAAGGTTCAAGGGAACTGTTGGTTCACCCACGATAATAAGGTCAAGTTCTCCATTCATCAGCATAGCTTCGACATTCCGACCATGAATAGACATCAGAGCTATTTTGACTTTTGGTGCAATCTTATTTAAAGCTAATGTAAAAGGTACACCTACACAATGCATACCGTTATCAGTCGCAGCAATTCTGAAAGTTGTTTCTAGTTCCGCTGGATTAAAGATAGGCGGTTGTATTAATTGCTCAATTTCACTTAATATTTTCTTTAAAGGTTCAGCTAAAGCAAGAGCTCTATCTGTTGGAACCATACCATATGATGCCCGAACAAATAATGGATCATCAAAACGATCTCTTAGACGATTAAGCATGCTACTAACAGCAGGTTGAGTTAAAGCTAATTTATCTGCTGCACGTGTAACATTCTTCTCATCTAGTAATGCATCTAAAGCTTTAAGTAAGTTTAAATCGAGATTATTGATATTAGCCATATTTATAGCATGTATATATTTTGATAATTATATTTATAACAAAGCCTTTTCTATTATGCAAAGCTCCAATTTTAAAGAGCCACCACAATGATAAAAACCTCATCAAAATTTATAGGTGATTGTTCATTACCTATGAGTAAACTTGCATTAGGTACAGTTCAGATTGGTTATGAGCGCGGAATTAGCTTTGATCAAGCTAAAGAAATTATATATTCAGCTTATCATGAGGGTGTTCGATACTTTGACAGTGCACCAATGTATGGATTTGGGCGGGCTGAATATACATTGAGTACCGCTCTACATGAGTTAGAGATCAGAAAGAGTGTTCTTGTCAGTACCAAAGTTGGACGTGTTTTAAACTCACAAGGCTTTTATTCTAAAAATACGTCTTGGTACTTAAATTATCCTGATTACTACTATGACTATACTTATGATGGGGTAATGTCATCTTTCGAAGGTAGCTTAAAACGTACTGGATTGGATCATATTGATTTATTGTTAGTGCATGATCTGGGGAAAAAATGGCATGGAGATAAAGCTGAACTATTTTGGAATCAATTTTGTGAAAGTGGCTTTAAGGCTTTAGAAGAATTGCGTAGGAATAGGAATGTTTCAGCAGTTGGACTAGGTGTAAATGAAACTGAAATTGTTTTAGAAGTAGCTAAAGAGTTTAAAATTGACTGTGCATTGATTGCTGGTCAATATACTTTATTAGATCATAAAAACTCATATGAAGATTTAAAAAAGCTATCCGAATCTAATGTAAAAATTTTAGCTGCGGGAATCTTTAACTCTGGTGTGCTCGCCTTAGGTAATACTTCACAAGCTAGTTATAATTATAAAAAAGTACCAGCTGAAATCGTCTCTAAAATACAGAAAATTCAAGTCATTTGTCTAAAATACGATGTATCTCTTGCCACAGCAGCTTTGCAATTTGCAGCAAGCCATCCAGCAATTACATCTTTAGTTTTCGGTGCTAAAAATAAAGAAGAAATTATTACTAATACCCGATCTTTTTCAAAAATAATACCTTATGAGTTTTGGGTAGAACTGAAAAGCGAAAACATCATCAGTGAGCAAATCCCTATAAAAGCCCTTAATTGATCTTTCTATAGAGTATTTTCTGTATGAGATATTAATGTGATTAATAGTATATATATAATTCTATAATTATATTTATAACAATGGTTGCACTAGTATTTTCATAACAGTTGAACATGCATTCTTTTCTAAAGGCGAATGTTGTTGTCTACGACTGAACTCTCATACTGAAGTAGGAAATTAAAGATGTCTAAACCAACTTATGTGGCTGAATATAATGCAATTGTTGAAGTATTAAATAAATATAATCAAGGTGGTAAACAAGCAGATAGCAGTATTATGAAACCTGCTTTTAATGAACAAGCAACTATCTTTGGCGTTGATGCTGACAATAAACTTATTGGTGGTCCTATCCAAGGTTTATTCGAAGTGATTGATCGTGATTTTAGTCCATCACCAGATGCCCAAGGTGTAATCGTAAATATTGATATCGTTGGCACTGCTGCAAGTGCACGTATAGATACTAATGATATTTCTGGATTTTGTTTTACAGACTTCTTTAACTTATTGAAAGTAGATGGTAAGTGGACAGTTGTTAGTAAAATTTATCATACCCATTCAACAAATTAATGTTTGGAGCGGGCATGAATTATTTAGAAAACAAAGTAATCATTATTACTGGAGCTTCTTCCGGTATTGGTAAAGCTTCAGCCAAAATTTTAGCGGCTGAAGGGGCTAAAGTTATAGCGGTTGCAAGAAATCAAGAACGTCTTAATGGACTAGTTAATGAAGTAACAAAGCATGGGGGTGAAATCACAGGCTTTGTAGCAGATGTTACCAATCTTGATGACTCTAAAAAGCTTGCTCAATTTGCTAAAGATACTTATGGCTCTGTCGATATTCTAATTAACAATGCTGGACTTATGCTGTTTTCATATTGGAGCGATTTAGCAATTGATGATTGGAACAAAATGATTGATACCAATATCAAAGGCTATTTGAATGCTATAGCAGGCGTATTGCCAATTATGCTTGAGCAAAAGTCTGGACAAATCTTGAATATGGATTCAGTTGCGGGACATCAAGTAGATCCTGCTGCGGGTATCTATTGTGCAACAAAGTTTTTTGTACAAGCGATGACTGAGTCAATGCGTAAAGATTTGGGTGTTAACCATGGTATCCGAGTTAATACTGTTAGTCCCGGTGTCATTAATACAGGCTGGGCGGACAAAGTCACTGACCCTGAAGGTCGTAAGGCAGCCCAAGAGCTCAACAAAATTGCCATAGATCCAGATGATGTAGCACGCGCTGTAGTCTATGCACTTAATCAACCTGAAAATGTCACTGTGAATGATTTAATCATTTCTCCAACGCGTCAAAATTGGTAACCACTATCTATCTTTCTTTCGCTTTTCCTATTCTTACAAGATGTGAGGTGGAGAAGCGATGCTTTTTACTCAGGGTTGGATATTAATCACTTTATTATGAAGGTGTATCTATGAATATTCTTGTTGTTGGTGCAAATGGAAGAGTAGGTTCTCATTTGGTCAAAACATTGGCAGAAATGGGGCATTCAGTTTTTGCAGGAGCTCGCAAAGATTCATTGAGTTTTACGAATCCTTCTATTCAGTTTTTTGAATTGGATTTGCTAGCTGATTTGCAAAAAATCATTCAACGTTTTGAATCTGTAAATATAGATATAATTTACTTCACTGCAGGCTCTAGAGGAAAAAATCTTCTTCAAGTTGATGCTTTTGGTGCAGTGAAAGTGATGCAAGCCGCGAAAGCTGTGGGTATTCGTCGATTTATAATGTTGAGCTCAGTTTTTGCACTACAACCTGAACGCTGGGGTGAGTCATTCTTACAGAATATCACTGATTATAATATTGCAAAATTTTTCGCAGATCATTGGTTAGTTCATCAAAGTAATTTGGATTTTACTATCCTTCAACCAGGTGCATTGCAAGAAAAATTAGGTAGTGGCCGAATCAAGATTAATGTCTCTGAGCCTCTTAGTAACAGTATTGATAATGTCGTTGAAACACTTGCAGGTATTTTAAGTGCTCCAAATACGATTGGTCAGGTAATTACGATGGCTGATGGTGACATTCCAATTATAGAAGCGCTCAATCAAGTCTCCCCATAAAGTTTTACGTTTCTGTTTAATGCTTTTAAAGCAAAGATTAAGTTCAAAGATTTTTTAAATTGAAGATGAATATGATGAATCCTAAATACTCTCCCTTATTCCAACCCTATACTTTAAATAATGGGGTAACGATTAAAAATAGATTAGTCGTTGCTCCAATGACACATTTTGCTTCTAATGATGATGGTAGTTTAAGCCATGAAGAACGTGCTTTTATTCAAGGACGTGCAGAAAACTTTGGCTTATTCATTAGTGCAGCGACTTTAGTTTCACCTGAGGGTAAAGCATTTGTAGGGCAGCCCGAGGCTATTAGCGATAAAGATTTACCTAGTTTGAAAGCAGTTGCTGAATTAATTAAATCTCAAGGTGCAAAAGCAATTTTACAAATTCATCATGGTGGGAAACTCAGCATTGATGAATTGTTAAATGGTGCTGAAATGGTTGCGCCATCAGAAGATCTAGAATCTGGATCACGTGAACTCACACATTCTGAAATTAATGATTTAATCCGAGCATTTGCTAATGCTGCTGATTTGGCTATTCAAGCGGGTTTCGACGGTGTCGAGATTCATGGTGCAAATGGTTATTTAATTCAGCAATTTAACTCAGCACAATCAAACCGCCGCACGGACGAATGGGGTGGTAGTATTGAAAAACGTATGCGTTTTTCACTATCGATTGTAGATGCTGTACATGCTGTCAAAATGAAACATGGGTTAAATGATTTCATTATTGGTTATCGGTTTTCACCAGAAGAACCGGGAGAGCACGGTTTAACAATGGCAGATACATTTGCTCTAATTGACGCATTGGTAGAAAAACCAATTCAATATTTGCATGTATCTCTTTGGGATTTTTATAAAAAAGCACGTAGAGGGGCAGATGTAAGCTTAACTCGTATGCAACTTCTACATGAGAGAATTGCAGGTAAGCTTCCATTAATTGGTGTCGGAAGTTTATTTAGTGCAGATCAGATATTAGATGCATATGAAACTAAATGGGCTGAATTTATTGCAGTTGGTAAAGCAGTAATGATGAATCCCGATCTTGCAACATTAATTTCGAATGGGCGCGAGAGCGAAATTGTTTTAGCAATAGACCCTCATAAAGCTGATCGTTATCGTATTCCTAATAATCTGTGGCAACAAAATATGAGCCGTTTATCCTATTTACCTCCACTTAAAGATGACTCTGAGTGGAAAACAGTTGATATTTAAATATTGAGTATAATATGGCAATTCAATCTGTACCTTTAGAAAAAGCATATCGCTTATTGAACCATGGACCAACTGTGTTGGTCTCTGCAAAACATCAATCTACTGAGAATGTGATGGCTGCTTCATGGGCTTGTGCATTGGAGTTTTCTCCAGCGAAAGTCACTGTGGTTTTAGATAAAATGGCATTTACACGTTCTTTAGTTGAACAAAGTGGATGGTTTGCATTACAAGTTCCTGTTGCACAGCAGGCTCAAATGGTTGTGGATGTTGGAAGTGAAAGCCTAAAAGACCACCCAAATAAATTGAATGAATTTGGTGTAAGGCTATTTTATCAAGATGGTTTTCAAACTCCATTAGTCGACGGGTGTGTAGCTTGGCTACTCTGTAAACTAATTCCAGAGCCACACAATCAAGAAACTCATGATCTTTTCATTGGAGAGGTAGTTAGTGCTTGGGCTGATGATCGTGTCTTTAAAGATGGCCACTGGCAATTTGATAACGTACCGATAGAACTAAAAACTCTACATTATATTGCTGGTGGACAGTTTTATGTTATAGGCCAAGGACTTAAGGTAAATAAAGGGCCTTAGTCTAGCTTTATTTTACTGTATTGGCATTTTCTATGTACCAATACAGTAAATATTTTAATCATGTTAAAGTTAGAGATATTAAAGATATTGAAAATAAAATAAAGAAAGTACCAATAATTTTGTTAAATAAATAAAAGATTTTTGGTTTTTTTATTAACACTTTAATCTTTTCACCACCCCAAATGTAGATGAGCATCCAAGAAAATTCGCAAACAATAAAAGTAAAAATCAGTATTGAATATTGGGGAAGCAGAGGTGAGTTGGAATTAATAAATTGAGGGAGAAATGAAATAATAAAAAGTAATGTTTTAGGATTACTAATAGCTATAAAAAAACCATTAATAAAGGAATTTTCATGTGTTTTATATTCGGATGCATTGTTATATTTTAATTGTTTTGATTTATATTTTAAGTGTTTTATTCCAATTGTAAATAAGTAAATAATTCCAAATAAATTAATTAATTTTATAAATATAGTTTGTAAATTGCTTAAAAATAAGAGTGTAAGGCAACTTGCTGTAATTGATATTAATACTCCTAGTAAACATCCTGTAGTTGATATTAAAGTTTCCTTTAATGTTTGGTTAATTCTCGTATTCAATACGAATACCATGTTAGGGCCTGGTATTGCTGATAGGACAGAAATAGTGGATAGAAACAGGAGCCAAGTATATAAGGTCATAGTGGTTCATTAAATTTTAAATTATAGTTTTTAAATAAAAATATAATAAACAATACTTTTTTATTAAGTAGATAAAAAAATATTATATGCATATATGATTTTGATAATCATTAGTGTTTATTTAATTTGTTTGATTACAGTGACTTAGATTGTATATAGGAATAATTTGTTAATTTGAGAAAATATTTTTGTTTCTAAACATGCTTTTTTTTATATAGCATTAATTTGTTTAAAGGATGTGAGTAAATAAGATCAAAAAGATTCTTATTATCTTAAATTCCTATCAGATATAAAGGATTATACGAGTAAAGACAGAATCTAAATTTTAGATTTTAACTCGAAAAACCTTTCTATTTTAAATTTTTATTTAAGACAAAAGTCAATTTAATAGAGGTTCCTATGAGTTTAGCACCATTCCATTTAGCTATCCCTGTTTATGATTTACCTGCTGCAAGAGATTTTTATGGTGAAGTTTTTGGTTTAGAAGAAGGAAGATCTAGTGATCACTGGGTTGATTTTAATTTCTTCGGACATCAGCTAGTTATTCATGAACATCCTAAAATGGATTATCAAGAAAAAGTTGTTTCTAATTCTGTGGATGGCCATGATGTGCCTGCTCCACATTTCGGAATTATTCTTAGTTGGGAAGATTGGGAAACTTTAGCTGAAAGATTAAAGTCTTTAGGTACAAAGTTTGTGATTGAACCCTATGTACGTTTCAAAGGTAAAGTTGGCGAACAAGGAACTATGTTTTTATTTGATCCGTGTGGTAATGCGCTTGAATTTAAAGCATTTAAAGATATGACTCAGCTTTTTGCGAAATAAAGTAATGAGGGATACGAATATTATTTGTATCCCTTTTTGAGGACATGAAGAAACAAGGATGATTTATGAAAAGTATTTCTTTGGTATGGCAAATATTAATTGGTCTTCTTTTAGGTATTTTAGTCGGGTGGTATTTTAATGTAAATCTAACTCATCAAGTTTGGGTAAGCACTGAAATATTAAAACCGTTAGGCGATATTTTTATTAATATGATGAAAATGGTCGTTGTACCTATTGTATTGTGTTGCATGATCTTAGGCATCGCAGGAGGAGGTGATAATAAGTCTTTTGGAAAAATGGGTGCGGGTTCTCTCCTTTATTTCTTTACAATAACAAGCCTTGCGATTGTTTGGGGTTTATTATTGGCCAATTTTTTTCAACCTGGGGTTGGAACAGATATATCTGGGATGGCACACTCAGCTGTAGTACTGCATACTGATACGAACAAAGGCGCTCTACAGATTATAAAAAATATCGTGCCGGAAAATATTGTGGTAGCCCTATATGAAGGAAAACTACTATCAATTCTATTTTTTGCGATTCTTTTTGGCTTAGCATTAAACAAAATTCCTGAAGAAAAAAGTAAACCTGTAATAACAGTTTTACAGGGAATATCTGATGCATTGTTTAAGCTTGTAAGTTTAGTCATGGCTTATGCACCGATTGGTGTGTTTGGTATGATCGGAGCGACAGTTGCGACTTTTGGCTTCAGTTCTTTATTGCCATTACTGAAATTAATTGGAGTCGTTTATCTAGCTTTAGCTTTATTTGCTATTTTTGTTCTAGGTACTGTGTGTTTGTATATAAGAGAAAACTTATTTCACCTTATTAAATATTTTAAAGATGAGCTCATTCTAGCTTTCTCAACTGGTGCGTCTGCTGCTGTCATGCCGCAATTAATGCAGAAACTCGAAAACTATGGTGTTCCACGCCGTATTGTAAGTTTTGTAGTACCTATGGGATATGCATTTAATTTAGATGGAGCATCAATTTTCCTAGGTGTGGCTACAATTTTTGTCGCTCAATTATATGGAATAGATTTGACTATCTCTCAACAAGCATTATTGGTTGTGACTATGGTCTTAACATCTAAAGGGGCAGCGGGAGTTCCAGGTTTTGCAATTCTAATTTTATCTGCAACTTTAGCTACAGCTGGTTTACCGCTAGAGGGTGTTGCGTTAATTGCTGGTATTTTTAGAATTATTGAAAGTGGTACTACAACATTAAATGTTCTTGGAAATGCTATTGCACCACTTGTTGTAGCAAAGTGGAAAACGAAACGGTTAGAGTCTTTTAATACTGTAACTGAAAATTAAAACCAAAGATAAGTATCGCACTAAGAGATACTTATCTATATAAATTTAGGAAGTGTATAATTTCTACAAGGATTGGTTTTATCATTTAATGGAATGCAGATAGTATGTTTCATGAGCTCAAAACCCTTATAGCAATTAAAAAATATGGTTCATTTAGTGCTACAGGTAACAATGTGGGGCTTACTCAAGCAGCTGTCAGCGCACAAATCAAATCTTTAGAATCTTATTTGGGGATTAAGCTCTTTGAAAGAAATGGAAAAACTGTTCAATTTAATAGTGAGGGTTTACGCGTACTTGCATTAGCTGAGCAACTTTTTGAACTCGTTGATAAGATGAAACAACCCGAATGTATGGCAGATTTTACGGGTGAGATTAGAATAGGGGCAATTGCCTCGATCCAATCAAATATTTTGCCAGAAATACTTGAAGAACTATTCAAATATTTTCCTAAAGCAAAAATTAAGCTTATACCAGGAGTGTCATTCAATTTATTCCATCAGCTGGGAAAAAATGAGATAGATCTCGCGATTATCATTAAGCCTAATTTTGAAATTTCAGATGACTATTGTTATTACACCTTAAAAAAAGAGCCTATTTTTCTTATTACCCCAATTGATATTCACGAAAAACACCCTGTTGAAATTTTGAAAAATAATCCGTTTATACGTTATGACTATTCTTCATTTGGGGGGAAAGTTGTAGCAAACTATTTAAATAGAAATCAAATAAAAACAAATGACATCATTGAGGTAGATGAAATTGAAGCAATCATCAGAATGGTAGAAAAAAACTTAGGTGTAGCTTTGATTCCAGATATTGGAATGAATAAATTAAAAGAAAAAAATATTAATATTATTGATCTGAAACAACCAGATTTATATCGAGAAATTATTATTATCCATAAAAAGAATACTGAGGATTCAATTATATCAAGTATTGTTTCTAAAATAGTCGAAGGCGTGGCTATTGGAGATAAGTAATTAAGTCTATTCATTTCTCAACAAAGCATATGTGCTATTGATATGAAAAGATAAACATCCGACATTAAGTCGGATTTTTTATTGCGTAAAGTTAATTGAGATAGATTGTAACAATCTCGAAATATGTGTCAGAAATCTCACATCAAATGTCATTCAGCGATTGCCTTAAAAAGTTTGAAAATTAGACTTGAAATATATAGTGGCTTTGTGCCACTATATATTCATCGAAGGTCATCAGACAAAAAGAGGATGATATGGCTATCCAGCTTTTAGATGCGGCAAGAAATGAAATTCCAGTGAAATTTACGCAGTTTTCTGGTGGAGAGCGTCATGTTCAAATTGATGAGACAACCTTAAGTTTACTATCTGGCACCGTATTGGTTCGTGCACAAATGACCACAAGCCACGATGTGATGGACTATTTACTACTTGAAAATATATTGCTGAATCAGGGTCTAACCGTTGACCTAGAAATTCCGTATTTTCCTTACGCACGTCAGGACCGTATTTGTGCAGCAGGCCAAGCATTTTCACTCGATGTTATGACTAAGTTACTCAACATCAACGCAGACAAAAAAGCGGGAAAACAAGGCAAGGTAACTGTATGGGATTGCCATAGTGAAGTAACAACAGCATTACTTGCCGCCAATACTTCTTTTAGTGAAGTTGTAAATGTCAGTTCAGTCGACATCATCGCAAAGAATGAAGCGCTGAGTGCATTGTTAAAAGATGAAAAAACAGTACTGATTTGCCCAGACAAAGGGGCGAAAGCACGTACACAAATGGTTGCAGATGCTTTTAATCACGAGCGTAAACAACCCATCACTATTGTTCAGTGTGATAAAAAACGTGACCCAGTGACTGGCAAAATTTTAGGTACACATGTACATGCGACTGATTTATCAGGCCTAACCGCGGTAATCACCGATGACATTTGCGACGGCGGTGCAACTTTTATTGGTATTGCCAAAGAACTCCGTCACCTCAATTGCCATAAGGTCGTTCTGTATGTGACCCACGGTATTTTTAGTAAAGGAATTGAAGTTTTTGATGGGCTGCTAGATCAACTGTTTACTTCAGACAGCTTTCCACAACAGCCAACAGACAAAATTTCAGTAATTGCTTTTGCAGCAAAATAAAGAGAATAAAGATGACTATTAAACTTAACCCGCTAAACGCTATCGATTTTTATAAAGCTGATCACAGACGTCAGTATCCAGTAGGCACAGAATATGTGTACGCAAACTTTACGCCGCGTTCATCTCGACTCGCTAAAATGCTGCCTGACTTCGATGATAAAGTTGTATTTTTTGGTCTTCAGGGTTTTATCAAACACTTTTTGATAGATACGTGG
The DNA here is from genome assembly GCF_900520355.1 of Acinetobacter calcoaceticus. NCBI lineage: Bacteria > Pseudomonadati > Pseudomonadota > Gammaproteobacteria > Moraxellales > Moraxellaceae > Acinetobacter > Acinetobacter calcoaceticus. Next base: position 1,905,435 of record NZ_LS999521.1, read on the forward strand.
AATGAAGGCTTTTTCAAGCAACCTAAAGACAAAGTGGTAGCTACTTATAAACGCCGTATGGATACTTCATTGGGTGAAGGCGCTGTACCCGTTGATCATATTGAAGCATTACACGACTTGGGCTATTTACCATTACGCATTAAAGCATTGCCAGAAGGCAGCCGTGTCAATATGCGTGTACCCGTGCTGACCATAATTAATACCGACCCGCGTTTCTTTTGGTTAACTAACTATATTGAAACTGTATTAAGTGCTGAGCTTTGGAAAAGCTGCACTACGGCCACAATTGCCTACGAATACAAACGTTTATTAACGCAATATGCCTTAAAAACTGGTGCTCCACTCGATTTTGTACCTGTGCAAGCACACGATTTTAGTAGCCGGGGCATGAGTGGAATTTATGATGCGGCGCAATCTGGTGTGGGTCACTTAACCAGTTTTATCGGAACAGACTCAGTTACTTCAATTGACTACGCTGAAGACTACTACAATGCCACCGGTGTGATTGGTGTGTCTGTACCAGCGACCGAACACAGTGTGATGTGTATGGGCACAGAAGACAGTGAGCTAGAAACATTTAAGCGTTTAATCTGTGAGCTTTATCCGTCTGGTGTTGTCAGTGTCGTGTCTGATACATGGGACTTCTGGCGAGTGATTACAGAGTTTACAGTGGCTTTAAAACCTGAAATTCTGGCACGACAACCCAACGCTTTAGGTTTGACTAAATTAGTTTTCCGTCCTGACTCTGGTGACCCTGTCAAAATTATTTGTGGTGACCCAGATGCCGAAGTCGGCAGCCCAGCGTACAAAGGCGCGGTTGAATGTTTATGGGAAGTGTTTGGTGGTACAACCACTGACCAAGGCTATAAAGTACTGAATGAACATGTCGGTTTAATTTACGGTGACTCTATTACTTTAGACCGTGCACAGCGTATTTTAGAAGACCTTGAAGCTAAAGGCTTTGCTTCAAACAACTTGGTGTTTGGGATCGGCAGCTTTACCTATAACTATTTAACTCGCGACACCTTTGGGTTTGCTGTAAAAGCGACTTGGGGTCAGGTGAATGGTGTAGGCCGAGAGCTGTTTAAAGACCCGATTACTGACTCAGGCGTAAAAAAATCTGCGAAAGGTCTATTGCGCATCGAAGAAAGTGAAAATGGTTTTACCTTGTTTGATGAGCAAACAGCGGAACAAGAACAAGGCGGAGCACTAAAAACGGTCTTTGAAAATGGTAAACTTCAATATGAGTGTACGTTGGATCAAATTCGTGAGCGTTTATCCATCGCATAACTGAGTTTAGATGAGCCGTTACATAGTGGACGGCTCGTCGTTTTCATTGAGAGACTGAACGTGACTATTCAAACTGAACAAGAATTCCTTGCCAGTTATGATCGCCGAGATTATGACGCACCTTTACTGACTGTAGATATGGCTATTTTCTCGGTATTTAATGGTCAGTTGCAGGTATTACTCATTAAACGGCCGAATTTTCCAGCCAAAGACCAATGGGCTTTACCGGGTGGTTTTGCCGATTTAACCCATGATCAAGACTTGATGGCCACGGCTTATCGTAAGCTGGTCGAAAAAACAGGGATTGCCTCACCTTACTTGGAACAAGTTGCCTCTGTCGGCAACGCCAAACGTGACCCGCGCGGCTGGGCCGTGACCATTTTGTATTTTGCTTTAATCGATTTTAATGCCTATCAACATCAAGAGTTGGCTGAATACAGCGAATGGGTGCCTGTAGCAAAAGCACAAGATTTAGCATTGGCTTTTGATCACAACGAATTACTCACCTTGGCATTAGAGCGTTTAACCAATAAAACTCGCTATACCGCATTGCCCGCCAGTCTCATGCCAGAATTATTTACGCTAACCGAGCTACAAACTATTTATGAAATTATTCTTGGGCAATCGCTAGATAAAAAAGCGTTTAGACGCCGTATGATAGAAGCTGGCGCAGTTGAAGAAACCAATCACAGTAAAATTGTGGGTAAACGACCAGCTCAACTTTACCGCTATGCACTCGATTCTTTTGATTTTATATTTCCTCGTTCACTCGAATTACCAAGAAATAAAGAGGGTGAAGACAAACAAAACAATGAGCTTTCTGACTAGCGCATATTGATGCACTTTGTTTTATAATGCCGCGCTTATGATTGATGTCATGTTTTGATCAGCACTTTGCCTATGTCACACGTTTCTCTCTGTTTCCAGCAAAACCAGTTTTTTGTGTTGGTGGAATACCTCACTTCACTGCATGAAATTTATCCTGTGAAACATGAGTTGGCGGGATATCCGGCTGCAATGACATTGGCAGATCGTGTACATTCAGATCATGATGTCGCGCCGCTTGAGGCCAGCAAAAGTTACCCTGACTCAATAGAGAAAGTCTTACACTTTTCAGGTAAGGCCCGAGACATACAAGACTTTGAGCAGTTTTTAGAGCAAGCTCAAGCAGCCAATATTCAAAACTTGTTATTGCTTACAGGCGATAAACTCAAAGAACATCATAATGGTCGAAATGGACAGCCTCGTACTCGATACCTAGAATCTGTAAACGCCGTAATGGCTGCTAAACAGCATGGTGGATTCCGTATTGGCGTTGCCTTTAACCCATTTAAATATGTTGAAGCTGAGCGTGACGCACAGTATTTAAAACTGCATAAGAAAATTAAAGCAGGCGCTGACTTTATCATTACCCAATTGGGCTATGACATTGATGCCTTAAAGCAAGCCAAATCATTTTTAACAAAGTACGGCTATTTGCAGCAAATACTGGCTTGCGTCATGCCTCTAACTTTGGGCCGCGCCAATTTTATGGTGAAGCATAAGGTCGCAGGTATTGTGATTACTGCGCACATGCTAAAAGTCTTAGCAGATGAAAAACTAGCAGGGCATACAGACCGTGTTTATTTGCGCTGTGCTTTACAGATTTTGATTTGCAAACACTTAGGGTTTGCAGGGATTCATTTATCTGCCTGCCATAAGCCAGAAGAGCAAATGCTGCTTGAAAGTTATATTGAGCAGTACAGACATCTGGAGCTTGATTCCTTAGAGCAGCTTTGGAATTCACTTTGGCAAGTCACGACAGGCAAAGAGTTTTCACCTGAAATTGCTCGTTTTTCTCGTCAGCCAACGTCTAAACAATTAATTAAATATCGCCAATTACATGTGATGCATGAAGCAATGTTTGGGTCGAAAATTGCTAAAGGCGTTGGACGCTTTATTTTTAAAGCATCTTTTTGGGAAAATACTTTGGTCGCCAAAGTACTACTCAAAACTGAAGTGCTGAGTAAATATAGCTTAGTGGGCTGTGAAAGCTGTGGTCAGTGCCGTTTAGGTGACACTTTATATATTTGCCCTGAAACGTGTCCAAAAGGTTTAGCCAATGGGCCTTGTGGCGGTACAACTTTAGACCGCTGTGAATTTGGTGACCGTGAGTGTATTCATTCAATCAAAGCAAGACTTGCAAAAGCGGTTGAACAAACCGAAATATTAAAAGAGAAACTGATTCCAACTGTACCACTTGAAACGAGAGGGACCAGTTCTTGGAAAAACTGGTATTTAGCGACTTTGTAATTATTAAAAATTTTAATTCATAAATCTGTAATTTTAGTTGTTTAATTTATTAGGTGCATCTCCTAAGTTGACAGTAAAAATGAACAAGAAATGCTTTTTTATAGGTTTATAAAGAAGTTTAATAATTAATTATACTGCTTTTAGGGTAGTCCTCTTATTAAAAAAAACTACAAAAATTATGAAATATATTTATTGAGCTAACTTTAATATTTAAGTTTCTTTATTTTTTTAAAACTACAATATTTATATTTTATTTTCATAAGAACAACAGGGAAGTTGTTAATTGTGATGAAATTCACATATTAATTAAATTAATGATATGTAGTATTCAAAAAATTGAGGTAATTTTTAGAGTTTAGTAATTAGTTTTTTGTACTTACTCTTCTTATTCTTAGAAGTAGGATTATCTAAAAACATATATATTTTATATTAAATAATTGATTTTTAGGTAAATTATTTTAATTAAAAATAGTTTTATAGAAAAATATTAGACAAAATCTAAAATTAAATAATTTTTAAATATAGTTTTTATAATATTTAGCTTATTGGCAGAAATAGAAAAAATATATGTCAAAACGGTCAATGATCTTTAATTGACTTAAGAATGATAATTTGCACTAATTTTACGCTATCACGATTCATTTAATAAAACCTAGTGAAAAGTTACGTAAAAAAGACGCTAATAGTTTATTGGTGTAAATAAAAAATCGAATATTACAAATAAACGGAATGAATATGGATAACGTAGCTCAGCTAGAAACTGATACTAATTTCCAAAGTCGAAAAAAGATAACTTGGGGTGTTTTTAGTGTCCTGCTGTTATTTTTAGTCGCGGGCATTATATATTATTTTTTTGTATACCGATTTTATCAATCTACTGATAATGCTTATGTGCAAGCAGATGTCACTTGGGTGATGCCAAAGATTTCAGGCGAAGTGATGGAGTTAGTGATTCACGATAATCAGTCGGTAAAAAAAGGGGAAACCTTAGCTATATTGGACCACCGCGACTACCAAGCTCGTTATGATCAGGCTAGTTCTGTCGTGAGCTTAAAAGAAGCGGCGCTAGGCGTACAACAACAAAATGAAAAGTCTGCCAAGTCTTCAATTACTGAAGCAAGTAGTGGCGTTGTTGCAGCGCAAGCAGACTTATCTCGCTTAAGAAAAGATTTTGAACGTTATCAAGATTTATTAAAAGATGGCGTAATTACCCGCCAAAACTTTGAAGGGGTTCAGTCTCAATATTTAACGGCTCAAGCACAGCTCAGCAAAGCACAAGCCGCCGTAAATGCAGCAGAAGCTCAGTTGGGTAGTTTACAGGCCAGTAGAGCGCAACTTTTGGCAGATATTCAAAGTGCCAATGCAAACTTAAACCTGTATCAGGTCGATCTTGCTTCATCAAAAGTGGTGAGCCCAGTCGCAGGGAAAATAGGAAGCCTTGCGATCCAGAAAGGTTCGCGTGTTTCTCCGCAAACCCGCTTAATGGCGATCATTCCTGAAAATAGTTTGTATGTACAAGCGAACTTCAAAGAAACTCAAATTGAAAAAATGCATATTGGTCAGAAAGTTAAATTAAAACTTGATGCCTACCCAAGCCTGACTTACAACGGAACAATTGAGAGTTTTTCACCAGCCTCTGGTGCAACTTTCTCACTTATGCCACCAGACAATGCCACAGGCAACTTTAACAAGGTTGTACAACGTATTCCTGTACGCATTGCCATAGATTCAAGTCCGCATATTGATCTTATAAAACCCGGAATGTCGGTTAGCGCTACGGTTGACCTAAGAACTTAATAATAAAATTTTTAGGTAATCAGAAATGAATAAGCATATTGACGCTGAGTGGAAGTTTCCCGCAAAGACGGCTTGGGCAATTTTTGCTGCCATGATTTTTGGCAACTTTATGGCGATTCTTGATATTCAGATTGTGGCGAGTTCTTTAAATGAAGTTCAAGCTGGCATGAGTGCAAGCCGCTATGAAGTGACTTGGGTGCAAACGGTTTATTTAATTGCCGAAATTATTGCGATTCCAATGTCGAGTATTGTTTCGCGAGTGCTTTCGACACGGGTCTATTACACCATCTGTGCAATTGGCTTCACCATCAGTTCTTTACTTTGTGCGTTGGCATGGAACTTAGAGAGTTTACTGGTTTTCCGTGGCATTCAAGGCTTTATGGGCGGCGGGATGATTCCAACCTCCATGACCGCATTGTACTTACTTTTCCCAGAAGCAAAACGTTCATTGCCTTTGGTTATGTTTGGAATGATCAGTACTTTAGGTCCAGCCATCGGCCCAACCATTGGCGGTTGGCTGACTAATAATTTTTCATGGCACTGGATGTTCCTGATTAATATTATTCCGGGCATTATCATTGCCACGATTATCTACACAGGTCCAAATATTGACCGTGCGAATCATTCACTCATCAAAAGCATGGACTGGCTCAGCCTCATTGGTATGGCGATGTTTTTGGGTGGACTGGAATATTTCCTTGATGAAGGCGCACGGCATGACTGGCTTGCAGACACAGGCGTTCGGGTTGCTTTCATGATCTGCGTTGTGGGCGGCATGATTTTCTTCTCTCGAAGCTTTACCCAGCCCAAGCCTTTGCTCGATTTATCCGTATTTAAGAATAAAAACTTTACCTTAAGTGCCATCACAACTTTTGTGATTGGTATGGCGCTGTATGGCTTGGGTTACATGATTCCAGTGTTCCTTGGGCAAGTCCGTGAAATGAACAGTAGCCAAATTGGTCACGTCATGATGGTGACAGGCATTGTTATGTTCTGCTTCGCACCGTTCCTTGCGTGGCTTATTCCCAATTTTGATACCCGCAAAACAGTATTTATTGGAATGATTCTGGCTGGTTTTGGTGTGTGGCTCAATTCTCACCTCAGCATTCACAGTGATTATGACTTTATGTTCTGGCCGCAAATCTATCGTGGTATTGGCCTCATGATCTGCCTAATTGTGGTTTCACATTTAGCCATGAGCACTTTGCCACTGAGTAAAGTTGCCGATGCCAGCGGTATTTATAACCTGATGCGCAATATTGGCGGAGCGGTTGGACTAGCACTGATTAACTCATCATTAGACTGGCTGACTGCGCTTCATGTTACCCAGATTAATCAGTCGATGACCCCGCAGAACTGGATTTTTACTGAAAGACTCGATCAGCTCACGGCGCAATATCAGGAAGTCGGCTCAAATGCACAGCAAATAGCGCTCAGCGTGATCTATCGTGACATTCATTTTCAAGCACTTACATCTAGTTTTAATGATTTATTACGCATGCTCGCAATCATCATGTTTGTGACCGCCTTTTTAACCATCTTTATGGATCGGGGGAAGAAAATGAATATGTAGCTATTTAGAAATAAAGAGCAGCTTTCAAAGAATGAAAAACAATAGGGCATATCAAAACATATCCCTTCATAGAAAAAGAACATTTTTATGAGTTTTCTAATATCGGTAGATGAGATCGGGGAACTCGCAAATTAGAGGTGGAAGGTTAAAGGATTATGATTAATACAACGTATAAATTGATTTCAAAATTGAACCTGAAAAACACGACTTATGGTCAATATTTTGAAAAAGAGCAAATCGATACTGACCGATTAAAAGTGATGTATTCCATTTACGAACAGTATTATGAAAATACAAGATTTTCTATTTTCGTAGATGATTTTAAAAATAAAAGCGGTGCAATCTTAATTTTTGACTCGGAAACAGATGAGATTGTGGGGTTCTCAACCGTTGTTGTGCAGCACTTTTACTTAAACGGTAAGGACTATACCGTGTTATTTAGCGGTGATACGGTCATTTTGAAGAAGTTTTGGGGCACGCGTAGTCTGCAAAGTACCATGCTCAAACTCATGATCAAGCTTCGAATCAAATATCCATTTAACGAACTCTATTGGCTACTCATTTCTAAAGGCTATAAAACTTACCTGCTACTCGCCAATAACTACTATGTGTACTACCCAAATATTAAAGATGAAAACCAGCATCTATCCGAAGTGGTCGAGCACTACTGTGAGAAATTCTTTGGGGAATATTATGATAAAGATGCGGGCCTCTTAAATTTTGGAGATGACTATCAACCATTAAAAGGTGAGGTCGCACCGATTACTGCCGAAATGAGAGAAAAGAACCCAAATATTCATTTCTTTGAGCAGATGAATCCAACATGGAGTGCGGGTACGGAATTACCGTGTATTGGTCGATTAGGCTGGAAAGATCTTGCGCGTTTCCCAGTAAAGCTCATCACCAAACCCACGAGTAAGGGAAAATTTGAAGCCTGTGTAACACATAAAACAAAACGTAGAGAGGCCATCCAATGAAACCTAATGAATGGCTAACTTTGGGTTCGCATCTGATTTTAAAACAATGGTGTGATGCATCCGATCGTAATTTTCAAAAACGGTTTAATGCGTTAGAAGCAACACAACGCCAAATTCTGCATTCGATTTTACAGACATCGACTTTGGCCAAAGATAAAAAAGTTCAAAACTATGAGCAGTTTGTAAAATCATTTCCTGCGACACGTTACGGCGCGTGGCGAGAAGACATTCAACGTTACCGTGAACAGAAACTTTCACTATCTACCAGTAAACTTGTTCGTTTCCAGCCGACGAGTGGGTCGAGTGAACAGATTAAGTTTATTCCATACACCAAGCTGTTTTTAGATGAGCTTGACCATGCGATTGCGCCGTGGATGGCGAGTTTATACCGTAAATGTCCGGAACTGAGTTCGGGAACGCATTATTGGTCGGTGTCATGGTTACCTGAAAGCCAGCGTGAAGTTTTAAAAGATAAAAACTTAAATGATGATAGTGCGCTACTGGGTGTAGGTAAGCGAATTTTATCTAAGTTTACCCAAGCGGTTCCAAGTAATGTTGCATTTGCAGCCAATGCCGATGATGCACTCTTTGCCACGATTTGTTATCTGGTGGCAAACCGTAATTTAGCCATGATCTCGGTGTGGAGTCCAACGTTTGCGCTGCAATTGCTTGAACGTTTAGAGTCAATGCAACAGGAAGTTATTGAAGTTTTACAAAGTGGTTCATGGGGCAATCGTCAGGCTTCATTAAAAGAAGTGACTGCACCGCATAGTCCTGAAAGCGCTCAAGCCTTAATTGACAGCTCAAACGGCGAACAGATTGACTTCAAACAGCTATGGCCTAAGTTAAGTTTAGTGTCGAGTTGGGATACCGCAGGTTCAAAAGCTTGGGCTGAAAAATTAAAAGAGAAATTACCCAGTGTTCAGTTTGAAGGAAAAGGTCTATGGGCGACGGAAGGCGTAGTGACTATTCCCTATAATGACCAATACCCGCTGGCGTATCAAAGTCACTTCTATGAATTTGAATATTTAGAGGGCGACAAACAAGGTCAAATCATTCCGTCGTGGCAGCTTAAACAAGGTGATGTGGTGAGCCCACTCATTACATCTGGTAATGGCTTGCTTCGTTACTGTATGGATGATTGCTTACGCGTGACTGGCCTTATCGAGCAAATTCCGTGTTTTGAGTTCCAAGGCCGCCGTTTTGGTGTAGATCTGGTCGGTGAAAAACTCGCACCTGAAACTGCCCAGCAATTATTGTCGCAGTTAAATGAAACAGAATCTAAAGCGATTTCTTTACTGGCGATTGATACCGAGCAACACGTTAAGCCGTTTTATTGCGTGCTTTTTGAAGGTGAAATTCATCACAGCATTAGCAATGAATATATCGACAGTATTTTGCGTCAAAACTTCCATTATGAACTTGCTCGCAACCTGGGACAGTTAGATCAGCCACAGATTCGTCAGGCCAATAATGGTTGGAGCGCTTACAAAAAACTGGTCATGTTTGACGGTATTATCGAAGGCAATATCAAGCCTGAGCCACTCAAAAAAGTCACCCTCAATAGTTTGGAACAACTATGAAAGGGATAAAGCAATTTAATACTCGGTTTTTAACACTTCGACACGCCGTGTATCTTGGCATGTTGCTTGTGTCGAATACACATGCCATGACTTTAGACAAGGCTTTGTCTGCCAGCTTAAGACATGAAAGTCAGCTTGAGGTCAGCCGTTTAAGCGTGAATCAGTCAAGCGCTATGCTTGAACAAGCGAAACAGCGTGATGGACTTAAAGTCAATTTAGTCGGGCAACTTGACTATGAAAGAATAGATACGCCTTCACAAGTCCTATTTCCAACCGAAGGAAACCGTAAAGGTCGAAGTTTGCAATTGCAGGCGGATTATCCGATTTATACCTCTGGACGACACCGTTTAGGAATTGATGTTGCCGAAAGCCAGCTCTCTGCACAAAACCAAGGGTTATCTGACCAAAGATCGGAAACCATTTTAAATACTGTGATGGTTTATACCGACGTATTAAAGAAGAAAGCCATTTTAGAACTCAGACAAAAGACCATGGCGAATCTGCAACGGTCTTTATATGAATCGAAGCGCCGTTTTGACGTGGGGATGATTACCCGCGCGGACTTGGCTCAGGTTTTGGCACAAGTTGCCCAAGGTCAAGCCGATATTACACAGGCGCAATCTAATTTGACCGTAAGCGAAGCACAGTTTTACCAAGTGACGGGTGTAACGCCTGAAAACCTTGCTGCAATTAAGAAACTACCCGCTATTCCCGCTAACTTAGATGAAATTTTGGCTCAAACCAAAAACCATCCAGCTTTAATGCGTAGCAAATATGAAAAACAGGCTGCCGAGAAACAATATGCTTTAACTAAACGTGAACTCTGGCCTACGGTCATGCTCACCAGCCGTGCCGGAAAGCAAGATGAAGCAAGCTATATTGGTTCTGAAAGTAATAACTATATGGTTGGGGTGCAGTTGAATGTACCGCTATACGATGATGGTTTAAATCGGGCCAATGTCAAAAAAGCACAAGCCGATATAGATTTGGCTAACCAAAAAACGCGAAGTCTTGAACTGGATTTGAATAAGCGTACCCGCACGACTTACGCGCAGCTTCAAACCATTCGACAAAATAAAGAAGCACTGGCAAATGCCATAGAGGCTGCGTCGATTGCCTTTGTCTACACACGTAAAGAGTTTGATGTTGGCACCAAAACCACGTTTGATTTGCTCAATACCGAACAAAAATTATTGGATGTCCAAACCCAAAAAACAGTCAATGACCAAGACGAAGTGGTGTTTGTCTATCAGTTACTCGACCAAATGGGGCGTTTAAATAATTTGGTGCCCGTACAGACCGCACAACAGGTGAATAATGAATGAAAACAAATCCGCCACTTGCTGATAATACCCTGATTACCCGTGAAGCAACTTTGGCAGACGATCAGGCTTTAAGAGACTTGATTGCCGTACCCATGACCACCAAAGGGATTCAAATTAGCTTTCAGCGCGAACCGAGTTATTTTAAAGCGTCTGATATTGTCTATCGACATAAATTGCATGTTGTGATTGAAGACACCGAGAGTCAGAAGCATGTCGCTTGTTATAGTAATGGTCATCGCCCATGTTATGTCGATCGGAACGTTCAAAACTTACGATACGCTGGGGATTTGCGAGTAGACCACAATTATCGTGGGAAATCACTGGTTAAGGTTTTAGCAAAGCATGTAAAACAAACCATGCATGAACCGAATTATAGCCAAATGATTATTTTTGATGATAACCATGCCGCACGCGCTGCCATACAAACGGGCAAAACGGGAATGCCTGATTATTATGATGAAGGGCTCATCGAGACATTAAGCCTGACCGACACGGGCGCAAAAAGAAAAATCACGGCTTTCTTAAAGCAGATTGATAAACAGAATAATCTTCAAGAGATCCGCACCTGTGTTGCCGAAGCTCAGCACGTGGAAGCTATGAACCAGTTTATTAGCGACATGGCCGAGTTTTATAACTTTATTCCTGCTTATAATTTTGAAGAACTTGCCCAAGGGCATCAGTATTTTTCAGGAATAAAACTCTCGGACTTTTTGCTTTATTTTAAGGGTGAAAAACTGGTGGGCATGTTTGGCTTGTGGGATCAGCACAGCATTAAACAAACCAAAATTTTGCATTACAGTTCAGTCATTGGAATTTTTAGACCCGTTTATAACTTGCTAACTCCAATTACTAAGGGTATGCGTTTGCCTAAACTTGGCGACTCTATTCAGTACCATGTGTTACATACGCTTATGTGCCATCCACAAGATTTGGCGTTGCATCATAAAATGCTCGAAGATGCCTATAACAAATCAAAGCAGCAGGGCGTTGGTGTGGTGAGCTTTACGCTTTCCCATAAAGACCCGCGCTATCAGCTAAACCAGTTTTATAAAGGTGAACGCTTAACAGGAATGCATGGTTTTATTAGTTATGAAGGCGACCCACGACCACATTTTGATAAAAACCTGATTCCATATCTAGAAGTCGGACGTATTTAATTTAAAGCTTGAAGTGATACTTTGAATGAAGCCCACGAAAGTGGGTTTTGTCATTTTGAATATGATTGATGAAGTTGAAGATCCGTTTATAAAAGAAAATATAGCAATAATTTATAATATAATTATTTAATTTTTAATGGAAAAGTATTTTAATTTTTATTGAAGCATAGTCACTAAACGTACATATAGCGCAACTACTATACAAATCGAAATTTAAGAACATGGTAGTTAAGTGATGAAAAAAAGTTTATTGGGCGGTCTTATTCTGTCTTTGTGTACAACTCCAGCTTTTGCACTAAATATTTTATTGGTTAACGATGACGGTCTAACCAGCAATGTCAAAGCACTCTATGATGAATTAAAAGCAAATGGTCATAGCGTACTTGTGTCTGTACCGTGTTCACCACAAAGTGGTCGTGGTGGTGCAATCGTCATGTATAGCTCAACAACCATTTCTGCGGATAATGATAAGCAAATTGCAACTGAAAACGGTTGTCACAATGGTGCTGCACCAATTGGCGCACCTGCGGCTGGAACCTTTACCAAAGCAGGTTATACCAATGGCGACTGGAATTACACGCATGGCACACCAGTGATGGCAACAGTTTATGGACTAGATGTGGTTGCACCAAAACGTTGGGGTAAAGCACCAGACTTAGTTTTATCTGGCCCGAATGAAGGTCAAAATGTTGGAAAAGTCGTTGTACACTCTGGCACGATTGGCAATGTTCAGTTTTCGGCAGGCCGCGGTATTCCATCTATTGCATTAAGCGCCGATACAAACACGGTAGATGACAAAACTTTAAACAACCCTAACTCTGCAATTGTGGCAAAACAAACCGTAGTGTTATTAAAAGAATTACAAGCTAAGGCAGGTAAGGGCCAATTGTTGCCAAAAGGCATTACGCTTAATGTTAATTTCCCTAAAAATTTAACAACCAGCACACCTTTTGCTTTTTCAAAAATTGGGACGTATGACTTATATAAATTGAAGTTCCAAGTAACCAAAGACAATAAAGGCAACAATCAATTTGGTCTAGGAATAGACGCGGCACCATCGGCTCCAACAGCCGCGCAAATGTCGGATGAAAGCGCCGTAATGCAAAGCAAAATTGCTGTAACTGCAATGCAAGTTGCTTACGACCAGCGACCAGCAGCTCAAGAATGGCTCAAAATTCGTTTAAAAAGCCTATTTAACAAGTAAGGAGAAAGACCATGAAACGTTGTTTGTTGGTTTTACTTCTTGGGCTTGGATTGGCGGCTTGTAATGACAATGATCATGATGACCAAGTCTCAACTGAAAAACCTGCCTTAGCTCCGAGCTTAGATGTCGGTACTTATATTATTAGTACCGAAACTGAAGAAGAGTTACCAATGGCGGGTAAATACTATTCTGGCGCAGATGGTTCTAAATTATTGGTTTTAGATGATGATGAAAACCGTGCCAAGATTGTGATGAGCTACGATGCAAAAACCAAAGCTTGGCAGAGCAATCAGTCTAATCAAGCGATGACCGTTGAATTAGCGCATTATGAAAAAATTGATGATCAGAAACTTTCAATTAATCAATTAGCCGGCACATACGATTTATCTTTTCCAGATGGAACAACGGTAAATGCCGAGGTCAATGCACAAGGCAAAATTGTCTCGAAAGACCCAAATTGTGTGTTTACAGGTGTTATTAGTGAAAGTGCATTAGCGAATACGGCAAGCTATCAACTGACCGATAACAAGTGTGATGCGCTAAAAAACAACTCGAAAGGTTATGTTGTGGTGGATGAAGACTTAGAACCTATGAGTTTTAGACTCGTATCTGACACGGTTGCATCAAAAGATATTTGGGCATTTGCACAATCTTAAAAAATGAAAAGACAACGGATTCATTTCGTTGTCTTTTTATTCCAACCTATCTTGTGCTGTTGAAACAATTAACATGGTTTGAAGATAATAATCTACACGTGATTGATTATTTTCCTTATGTGAGTTATGCGCATTAAAGGCTGCATCATGAAGTTTCACGATTCGAGCGATCGGATTCAAACTACAACGAATTAAATATTCTTCGCGTGTTTCAGTTTCCCGTTTAGTTAATGCATCAACGGCATCACGAACTTCTTTTCCGAATAAACTTTCGATTTTGTCTAGCGTAAGAGGTGTGTCTTCAACACTATCGTGTAGAAGGGCTGTAATAATATAGACTTCTGAAAATCGATGCTCAATTAATGAATTGACCACACCTTTAATATGGTAATCAAAGTAATCGTGAGAACCATACTTTTGACCTTGATGAGATTCTTTTGACAATTTCTCTGCTAATTCAACTTTATTTTGAGTCATTTTTTGCTCTTATCACTTTAAGTATATGACGCGGCCTAATTTGTGAGTTTGGTCGCTTAAATCACAAGTTTATACTGAATAGCCACTCATAAAAACTCTCTTTAATAACGGTAGTCATTCATTTTTATTTATTAATTCTTAGTTGAGGTGGGCCAATCTAGAAATTAAGTTTTTGAAATTTTAAACTTTAACTTAATGATATAAGGGTAGATTAAAAATATTACTTAAGAATTTCCTTAATTATGTAATTAAATGAAAAACAATAATTATTTAAATAATTTCTAGCCAATTTCACATTGACACTTCAAATATTGAAGTTTACCATTTGCGGGCTGGCCTACATTGCCAGTCGGTTGTCGCAGACCGTATTAAGACCGCATCAGGATTATTTCTTCTGAGGAATAGTTTTGTGCGTAAGCTCCTCGTTCCCTCCCGTAGCGGTAGGACGGGAGAGGGACACCCTCGGGTGTGCTGGATGTCTTAACCAGTCTGCGAACCCTCTTCCGTTCTGCCACCATAATTCTAATGTCTTGGCAGAACTCCATATATAAGGAGTTGGCTTTGCACATCCATTATTTATTGGCAGCCTCTGCCAAAAGCTATAACGACACAGCTTAAAACATTTAACGCAGCTTGATCGCCGTAAGGCTTTTTCAGGCTTTAGCTCGTTATTACTTAAAACTTAGATAATTAAATCTTGAGATGTGCTGGGCACAGTCTTTACGGCTTTGCTATGCCTTTTTATATCTCATTTATATACAACAATAATTTTTTATAACGGTAAAACTATGCCACATTCAGATCTTCCATTTCGTGCTTTAGGCGTACTTCATTCAGCAAGATATTTATTTAACAAATACGGCTTCCACAATGTGGGGATAGACCGAATTATTGAGTCGGCAAACATCCCCAAAGCCACGTTTTATAACTACTTTCACTCAAAAGAACGTCTCATTGAAATGAGTCTCACTTTTCAAAAAGATGGACTTAAACAAGAGGTGATTTCGATTATCAATGTTCAAAAAGAATTAACGCTAGTTGAAAAACTCCGCAAAATTTATTACTTACACGCCGACTTAGATGGGCTTTACCATTTGCCGTTTAAAGCGATTTTTGAAATTGCTAAAACACATCCCAAGGCTTATGGGACCGTAGTTGATTATCGTAATTGGCTGATCAATGAAATCTATCATTTGCTTTTAAAAAGCAATGAGAATGCTTCAAAACAAGATGCACACATGTTTTTGTTTGTGATTGATGGAGCAATGGTTCAGCTTTTAGACCCAAACAAACCAGATGAACGGAAGAGATTACTTGAGTATTTTTTGTTGGAGTTTGGGTGAGAGAACATTTTGATTGAAGTGCCGTACCAATAAGTAGGATTTAATACGTGGTACGGCTTTTAGATAATTTATCTATAAATATAAATCTATTAAAAAGAAATAAATACAAGATTAAAGAGCAGAATAAAAACTTAAGAGTTAATAAAACTATATTAGACTTTGGTGAATAGTTTGTTTTGTATACTATACGTAAAGAAAAAAATGTGATAAAAGTTCAAAAAAACAGCTATTTAAAATGTCATGATTACAGAAATTAACGATTTGATAACTAGTAAACTTAGATCCTGCCAATTAGAAAGTATTGAAACCATACAGCGATATTTAGAGTCTGGGTCGGAAAGATCTTGTCTTATTAGCCTTCCTACAGGAGCTGGAAAAAGTGGTGTAATTTGTACAGTTGGTCATTTTTCTAGTTTCGAAAAAATATTAGTTGTAACTCATCGAAGAGCTGTATGTGATCAATTATATAAGCAATTGAAAGGAAAATTCTTTCAAAAAATCTTACAAGAAGATGTAGATTACAAGCAATTTTTGATAAAAAAAATCTTTAACCAAATTAATAATACTGATGATAATGGTATTTATTGTACTACCTTCCAAAAAATTACAAGTCTAAGTGAAGAAGAATTAACAGCTTTAGAAAATACATTTAGCCTTATATTAATTGATGAAGGACATGCTGAACCATCTCCTAAATGGGGGACTGCGATTAGAGAATTAAATGCAAGAAAAGTAATAATAACAGCAACGCCTTATAGGAATGATCTTTTTAGCTTTGATATAGATGCAAAACATAGCTATATTTATACTTATAAACAAGCTGTAAAAGATGATGTAATTGTAGCTCCTATATTTGAGACAATTACATTATCTAAAGCTTCAGAAAATATTGAATTAGATACCGATTTTTCAAATATTTATGAAAAAATAAATAAAATTAAAGAATTACAACCCGATGCTGTTTGCATCATTAAATGTAAAGAATTTCATGATATAGAATTATTTTTTTCAAAATTTAAAGAATTATATAGAACTGCCGCAATTCATGATCAATTTAAAGATAAAGAAATTGAAAATATTTATCGTGATGTTCCTGCAAATTTAGCAGAATTGAATTATGAAGTTTTAATTCATCAGAGAAAATTAGATGAGGGTATTGATATACCTGAGGCTAAAATTTTGATCTTAACCTATCCTGTAGGTAGTGGAAAAGAGTTAGTACAAACTATCGGGCGGGTAGTAAGAATATATCAAAACTATCAGCCAACAGTGTTTGAAATATCAACTCAAAGTAATAATAATTTATGGGAAAATTATCAAGAATTTGATGAGTATATTTCCAATCCTGAATCAGCAGAACGCTTTTTAAATACTCTCGATACTGCTCTTCTAGTAGAAAATTATTTAGATGTTTTTCCTGAACATAGCTATTTTGACTCTTGCTATCGGAAAAAATTTAATTTTAAAGAATTTAATCCCATTAATTCTTTAGAAATTCCTCTCGCCTCAGTCTGTTTTTATAATAAATTGGCCAATTTTAGTTTGAATGACTGTATAGATAAGCTTTATTGGGAGTTCCAGAGAGAAGGTGCATTAACGAAATATGATAGTGAGTCAGGAGTAATTACATCTGTTTGTTTTAATAATTCTAAATTTCTCAAAGATAGTTTATTTTTTGAACCATCTTTAGAAATTATGATAATAAGAGAAATAGGAGATATTATTTCAATTTTTGATAGTAAAGGCAGAAAATTCAATAATAGAGAGGATCTTAAAATTGGCAGAGTTATTGATCTCGATAAATTGTTTAGTGTTGTAGCTAAAACAGAACAAACCCGAACAAAGCAGGCTAATACACGAGCACTTCAATTTAGCGAAAGTCGACCAGAAAGTATATCCCTAAAGAGTCGTGATCTAGAGGCGACTAACCATTCACAATCAAACTCCACGTATGCAGTTACAACTGCTGTAGTATCAAATATTAACGAAAATGATAAAATTGACTCTTCTTTTTATTTAGGTGTAGGGTCTGGACGAATCTGTGATCAGAAAAAAAATAATTTCACTTATGAAGGTTTTATTGAGTGGCTAGACCAAATAAATATAGCTTTTGTTAAAAATGGACAAGTAAGAAGCCGTTTTCTAAATTCTTTTGCACAGGCTATAGATGAAGCTCCTGAAGAAGAACCTATAGCTTGTATATTAGATTTCTCAGATATTTTGGGTATCTTGGAAATTAGCTATAATGGTTTTAAACAGCAAATAGATAATACTTTCATTTATAAAAAATATTCGAAAGGAATTTCTTTTTTTAATTTTTATTATTTAACTACTAATAAGTATACTGTTTACTTACCAACTTATAATTTAAAAAGCCTTATAACTTTTAGTTTTGATGATAAAAAAGAGCTTATAGCTCATTGTTATGATGATATAACTTTTTTTATTGATGGTTGTGAAGTAAAAATTAATGAATTTTTTAATAGGAAAAGTGTAAAATTATTATATAAAGATGGAACAAATTTTCTCAATGGATTATTTTACAAACACAAACTTCCTGTGGAAAAAGGTGAGCTAAATCATAGTATTATGAGTGGTGTAATTCCATTAGATTGTTTGTTAAATATTAATTTAACAGAAAAAGATGAAGATAATTTATCAATTGTTACTTTTGGAAATAATTCAATTTTTTATTTAATTGATCAGATGTCTAATGTGCAAAATCCGAGTGTCAGTCTAAATAATTTAGGCCAATTTTTCGAACATTTACCAAATGTAGATCTAATGTTATGTACAGATATGGGGACTGAGCCAGCGGATTTTATTTTATCTTCAAAAGATAAGGTTGTATTCGTGCATGTTAAATGTGGAAAAAGTCCGAAATCACCTGAATCCTCAGCAGGTGCAATATATGAAGTGGGAAGTCAAGCTCTAAAAAATCTACATTATTTATTAAATAGCAGCCCTTCACGTTATGCCAATATTACAAATATTAAAGGGGCATGGCCTCGACCAAATGGTAACACTAAAGGAATATGTTTAAATAATCGTATTCGGTTATTTAATAAAAAATTTGATATGCATCATTCTTTAGATGATGTTATTGAAGTGATTGATGATCGTCGAAAAAATCCTTTGGTATCTAAAGAAATATGGTTGGTCATGGGTAATTCTTTTTCGTATAAGCATTTTAAGGATCAGTTAAGTAGCCCAAGTATGGCTTGTGCTGAAACAGTTCAAGCTTATCAACTTTTAGACACATGGTATAGCCAAACATCTAATCAGAATGTTGAAATGAAAATATTTGTTTCTCCATAAAGTATATTTTCATGGTGTAATGCTAAGCTCTAAAGGATAAATGGTCTACGGATGAAGTAGCCCGTTTATCTTTTATTTTAAAAATTTTTCTAAAATATATCGCTTCTGCTCTTACATACATTGGTAAACGCAGGAGAGCAGACATCTTTAATAAGATCTAATGAAATTTTATTCAAATAACTTTGAGAAGAATGATGAAAAAGATTGAAATTTTAGAGGTAAATGAAATTGGTGATTATGAAGAAGGCCTATCGTTATTGTTAGAAGATTCTATCAATAACGGAGCTTCAATAGGCTTCTTAGCTCCTATAGAAAAGAATGAGGTTTTAAATTATTGGCGTGAGGTCAACCATAAATTAGCAGGGAATGTCGCCTATGGATTGCTATTTAAGAAGTAAGGATTGGGCAGCTATATTTTTTAGGTATTTCGGTACTCTAGATATAGTAAGTTTATTAATGGTTAACAATAAATCTTGATCAATGCTATTGAAGCCATATGTGTGACAAATATTCGTACAAAGATAGTTGAATAATTGAGCCGTAACTTCAGCATCTGCTTCTGCACGATGAGCTGTGCCATTAAACTTAATGTTGAATAAGTCTGCCATTGCCCCAAGTCGATAACTGGGTTGATGAGGTAAAATACGGCGAGCAAGTTTCAAAGAACAAATGAGTCCATTGTGTGATGGATTTAACTCCTGTCGAATACTTTCTGCTTTTAGGAATTTCTCATCAAATCCTGCATTGTGAGCAAGTAAAGGATCTGTTCCAATAAAGTCCAATAGAGAAGGAATGACTTCTTCCACTAAAGGAGCATGATTAACCATATCTTGAGTAATACCAGTCAACTTTGTGATGTAGTATGGAATATTTACACCACAGTTTATTAGTGAAACAAAACGTTCTGTGATTTCACCTTCTACAATACGTAAAGCCGCAACTTCTGTAATACGATCGCCAGCCTCAGGGCTGACTCCTGTGGTCTCGAAATCAAGTACAATGATTGGCGAAACATTCATAAAACGCTTTCTCTATTAGAAATTAGGTATTAAAAGCACAATACTTTTCATCATAATAGCTTTAAGTCAAAGATAGCACTAAGTTAACTTATCTTAATATTCAAATTATATTAGTAAGTGATATGTTTAGCTGTTAGGTTATGCCGAGCACAGCCCATTTACACGGGCTTATAAAGAGTGGTCGGGTAAAACGCCCCAATAAGCCCGAGAGGAAATGAATAACTGAGGGTAGAGCCTCTTAAAATAAGATGTGCATATGTTTTGAGTATTCATTCATCGTTTAACGCACATTCAAAATTACTTGGGTTTTCTTTGCATCTCACTTTTTTCAAAAAGTTCATCATTTTAGGGTCGTAGATATCTGCCTTGGTTAGCTGTATTCGTGCCTCACGCATCATTTTCATATAATTTAATTGTTCATTTTTAGGAATATCCATCCAGTATTTTGAAGGAATATCACTTTCATATTTGGCAATAATCCCAAACGTTCTATTTAATTGGCTGGCTACCCAAGTTCGCGACTTTTGTCCAAAACCTGCTGGAAACTGGTCTTTACGAATAATAAAATTTGCTGAAATTTGAGTTAAGGGAAAACGAATGATTGCTCCTTTGTCACCTAAACCTTTGTGTAGCTCAAAAGGTTTAAATGCCACAATAGGAGCGGGCACAATATCAATTTCATGGTTATTAAACTTTGCACCGGCATTGGTGACGTCTACCGATACAGCCTGACCTCCGACATGTTGCACAAGCTTTGGTTGAGCTTCATCATATTTAAATACCCCAATTTTTTTACCGGCAGCTTTAGCGAGTGTATTGATACTTCTATCATTTACAAATAAATATGCAGGGCCAATTGTGCCTAAACCTGCAATTTCGTAAGGACCTACCACCATGTTTTTTGCGGCCATTGGTGAGGATAAAAGCTTATAGGCATTAATTGCCGTTTTCATATTTGTTAATGCGCCAACAGCATCTAAAGATCCTGTATATTTATTAAACTGACGGCCACGTAAGCCACTAATAATAGCGCCATCACATTTTCCGACTTTTAAATCTTCAGCCGCAACGCGCTCATCAACATAGGCTTTTAAAGATAGATCTGCTCCCCAATTTTTGGCTTCAAGTGCATAATCTTTGGCTAGAGCGAAAGCATCTCCCGATTTACCAATTGGGTCAAAAACACAGACGACTTGTTGTTTTGCATAAAGAGTTGTTGTTAAACATGTAATTGTAATAAATAAAATAATTTTAAAACGATCCATATTTAGTTATCCATTATTTAAATTATAAAAATTATTTTATAAAGCTTGATTAGGTTAGATATGACATTTAAACAAAAATTTTAAAGGAAAAAGTCAAAAGACAGGTTTGCTATCTAATATCAGGCAATACGAAAATGAGCAAATATTTGCGCAAAATTGAGATATTTAAATAAAAATGCGCAAATATATTCACAAAATCTTTTTTTTATAGTATTTTTGAGAAAATATTTGCGCATTTACTGCCATGAAAAAATTAACAATACAAGCCTTACTAGATAAAAACTGGGTAGATATAGCAGATCTAAAACTGCTAGAACCTAAGTTGGGTTCAACGAGTGGCAGTGAATTAGAATATGAATTGGATTATGCAATTCAATATTTAGACAGACGAGATGAGCATGCCTGTAGTCTATCACTTCCTGTACAAATTCTTATAAAACATGAATCGAACACATGGTTTGGCTTTTTAGATGATATCGTGCCTTCTGGTGCTGCACGACGTTATTGGGTGAATTATCTAGATTTACAACGTTTAACCTATTCTGAGCAAGAAAGTATTTTGTTAGAAAAAGGGGGGATGGCGCCCGTGGGTAATTTACGAATTAAGGAAGCCTTGCCTCCTATAAATCCAGAATCAACCTTACACTTACGTTATTTTAGCAAGGAGGATGTGGCTGAGCGTAATATTGATTTTCTGGAATATGCTCAGCAAATGGGTGCCATTAGTGGTGGTGCAACTGGCGCAGGCGGGGAAGCTCCCAAATTACTTATCCGAGTTTCACCAGAACAAAAAGTCTGGATTGATACCTATCAAGAAAATTTTGATCAGCCAGATCAACATTATTTAGTTAAGTTTCCGAGAAATAAACGTAGCGAGATCGATTGTGACATTCTCAGAGCCGAATATTATTACTATCAGGTGCTCACTGAATTAGGTTTCAATACGATTGAAACAACCCAAATGAAGCTCATTGAAGGTACAAAGTATCCTTCTTTGTGGCTACCAAGATTTGATACAGAATGGCGTGATCAACAGTGGCATCGCCATGGCTTAGAGTCTGTTTACTCGGTATTAAATAAATCTTCTGGCAGTCATCTCAACCATTTTGAAGTAATTAATGATCTGTGTAGATTGCTGACTCGCATTGATCCCGATTTTGATGCACCACAATTCATCTGTGAGTGGCTACAACGAGACTTACTCAATATTATTTTTGGTAATTCAGATAATCATGGTCGCAATACATCATTTCTAAAAAAATCTGGAAAGATTTCTCTTTCACCTATTTACGATTTTGCACCTATGAAAGCTGATCCAGAAGTTGTGACCAGATCGACGACTTGGGGAAGTCCGTATGAAGAAGGCGGTGAATACCGTTGGGCTCAAATTACTCAAAAACTTACGCCTTGGTGTGATCCTGATTTATCTCTAGGAACATTAAAGTCTTTGGCAATTAATCTGCTTGGGCTAAAACAACGATTGGTTGATAAAGGAGTACCGAAAAATATTATTGAAATGCCAGCGCTATCATTTGATTACATAGAAGCTAAATTGAAAAGATGGGAACTGCTATGAATATAAAAAATCAGACTCAAGATCGTCAGCAAGTTCTCATCGATTTATATAAACAATATTTATTGAGTGAGATTACGCTGGGACAATTGCTGTCGCATTTGCGAAAGAATGTACTGGGTTTATCGCAAGAACAATATGCTGCTTTAGTCGGGATAAGTCGTCGAACATTAACTGATATTGAGCAGGACAAAGGTAAACTTACTCAATCAGTGTTAGATAAGGTGTTTAAGCCACTGGGTTTAAAAGCAGGTCTTGTACCTACGCATGAACATATTGTTGGCAAAATTATAAAGCCATCCGAGTGAGTGATTAAATTAGTAAACGTTCACAAGGGTACGCTTGTGAACAGTGTTCTGGTTCTTTCCAATAAATTTCAGTTGTTTTATTTTTTCTTTTAAAATTTGGAAATTTACCCAATAGATGTTCCTTTCATTCACAATGCGTTTGAATGAGCTTCACCGTTAAACAATAAAAAATATGCAAAAATTCTAGTCAGGCAAATCACTAATTTGAATGAAATTAGTAATAGGAATGCCATTTATTTTTTAATTTAAAGGATTGAAGTAGCCATGACTAGCTTTTCAAATATTGAGTCTCAGTCACAGCAAGTTGTGCAGAAAGACATAAAAAAATCCTTAATTGCGAGTGGCATAGGCAATTTATTGGAATGGTATGATTGGACAATTTATGCTGTCGCTTCCGTATATATTGCTTCAGCATTATTTGATAAAACTGACCCAACATCAGCATTGTTAAATACATTAGCTGTCTTTGCTGTTGGCTTTGTTTCTAGGCCAATAGGTGGATTTGTATTTGGTCCACTTGCAAATAAATATGGCCGAAAAAATATTATGCTGGTCACGATGGTAATGATGGCTTTAGCAAGCTTAATGATTGCTTTTATTCCATCTTATGAAGAGATTGGAGCATGGGCATCAGGTCTATTACTCATTGCTAGATTGGTTCAAGGTTTCGCTCATGGTGGAGAAACCGCAACCTCATATGCATATATTGCAGAAATTGCTCCACCCAAAAGACGTGGTTTATGGTCTAGCATGTCATTTTTTGCAGTGGGTGCTGGGTCATTATTAGCAACACTTTTTTTAGCATTACTCAATGTGACCTATACAGATCAACAAATGCACGAGTGGGCATGGCGAATTCCTTTTGCTATTGGTGGTGGGCTTGCATTTTTTGCAATTTATCTCCGTAGAAATATGATCGAAACACATATTGAAAAAAATAATGATCAAATGTCAGATGAGGTAAATTGGCCTTTTTCTAAAATTATGAAAGTCGGTATTAAGCTTTTCTTTTATGAGGCAGGTTCAACTTTAACCTTTTATACATGGGTCACTTGTGCAGCTATTTATGCAATCGGCATACAAAAAATGCCTGCAAAAGATGCTTTTATGATGAGCTGTATTGCACAAGTAATTTATCTGATCTGTCTACCATTTCAAGGGCGGTTATCTGATTACATTGGAAGAAATAATAACTCTTTAATCACTTACATTGGTTCATCTTTATTGCTGTTCCCATTGTGGTCATTAATTAGTAATGAGCCTTGGACTTTGTTAGTTGCTCAAAGCATTGGGCTATTTACAATGGGTTTCTTGATGTCTTGCAAACCAGCAGCCATGTCAGAACAAATTCCAACAAAATATCGAACTAATTTTCTCGGCTTCTTCATGTCTTTGGCAGTAACCATTTTTGGTGGTACGGCTTCCTATGTGAATACTTGGCTTTACTCAATAGATAAAGGTTGGATTTTTAATGTTTATCTAATTGTGGTATCCATAATCGCTTCAATTGCAGTATTAACTTGGAAGAATAATAAAGGCATTGATTTAGATCAGGTTAAGTAAAAACTTAAAAGCAAAGACCGAAATAGAGGTCTTTGCTTTTTTTATGGAAATTTAAGAATATTTAACGGAGTTATAATGCAAAAATTATTTAAGGATAGAAAAGTTCTAATTACGGGTGCTGGTAACGGTATTGGTGCCGCAATTGCAGAGCATCTTGCCCAGTTAGGTGCGACAGTTGCGCTAATAGATTTTAATTGCAATCTATTGGTCGCTAAGCATCAAGAGTTGGCAGATAAAGGCTATCACGTCAGTTCATTTTGTGCTGATATTGCTAATTATGAAGCTTGTCAGGCTGCCTATGAATATTTTTATAACGAAATAGGCTTTATTGATACTTTAGTAAACAATGCTGGGATTTCACCAAAGCATCAAGGACATGCCCATAAAATCTGGCAATTATCTCCGGAAGAATGGCAACGGGTAGTAGATGTTAACTTAAATGGATCTTTTAATTTGATTCGTATTTTAGTTCCTCAGATGATTAAACATAAGTTTGGAAAAATTATTAATACATCGTCAGTTGCTGCAAATGCATATCTTCCTGTGGTTGCTTGCCACTACAGTGCAACAAAAGCTGCAATTATTGGCTTAACTCGACACTTGGCTGGAGAGCTGGGTGCTTACAACATTCATGTAAACGCAATTGCACCCGGACGCATAGAAACGCCTATGGTTTTAGAAGTAGGCAATCAAGTAAACCAACATGTGATTGATGATACGCCTTTAGGCCGATTAGGTTCCCCGACAGAAGTCGCAAAAGTCGTAGAATTTCTGGCTTCAAATGACAGTAGTTTCGTCACTGGACAAGTGATTGATATAGCAGGTGGTTGGCTCATGCGATAAAAAAGGGAGAAGTCTCCCTTTTTTCTTTAGCAATAATGATTGGTTTTTATTATTGCCTGTTTCAGGTTTTCTTTATTCAGAGGAGGTTCAAAGTTTTTACTATAGTCATTTTGCAGTGTATGCATAATGATCGTTTCTAACATAGAATCACTGATCTCTTGATGATATCCCAGTTCAGCAATTGTGGTCGGTAAATCAACAGATTTAAGAAAATTAATCAGCTCAATAATAAAAATATGCTCTCTATTTTCTAATACAGCTTGAACAACGGTACCATAAGCCACTAACTCTCCATGTAAATTGGTAGCCAGTTCTGGAATGGCTGTTAAACCCCTTATAAGAGCATGTGCTAAAGATAAGCCGCCACTTTCAAAGCCTAAACCACTTAAAAGTACTGTCGACTCAACGACTCGTTCAACTGAAGGGGTAATATGGTGCTGTTTGACATCTTCATACGCTATTTTTCCCCATGTGATGAGATTACTATAAGTATTATTTGCTAATAATAATGCTGTTTCTAAAGGTGGTGTCGAAAATGAATTCAGGCCATGTGAATTTTTACATTGGTTTACTTCAAACATTTTACTAATAGCATCCCCAATACCCGCAGCAAAAAAGCGAGCAGGCGCCTTTACTATGGTATCTAGATCAACTAATACAATATCTGGGTTTCGATTTGTTTTTTCTACACCTTGAACCTTATGATTCGCATCATAAACAATTATGAGCCTACTTGTAGGGGCATCGCTAGACGCGACTGTAGGGCAAATAATAATGGCTATATTTAATTTTTTTGAAATACCTTTAGTGGTATCCATTGCTTTACCGCCACCTAGTGCAATAATGGAATCGATATCGTGTTGTTCCATACTACGACTAAGTCGCTCAATCGTTTCATAGGTACATTCGCCAGGAAACTTATAGCTAATAAAATCTAAATTTGACTGCTTAAGCGACATAGTGACTTTATCTAAAATAGGTCCCTCAATAGCTGGATCATAAATAATTCCAGTTTTTTTAAATTGGTGTCTTGTTGCAATATCACCAATATTTCTTAGAGCATGTTCACCTTGAATATATTCACCAGGAAATCCCATTATTTTTAACATATCTAATCCTTTAATAAACTTGGTTAATTTTCAGTAGTAGAAAAGACAAAATGCCAATCACTTTACGAATTGGCATTTCTTTATAAAAGGCAGTTACTATCGGATGATTTTTTCTAATTCACTTTCAGGAATGCCAATATTTTTATAATGTTCTCGTGTGGCTTCTAATTTAGTAAACACATCTTCATAACCTACAGCTTTTCCAAATGGGTCTACATATGTATAGCCGCCATGCACGATAAATAGCGTAATCATTTCAGTAACATCTTCAGGTACGAAAAGAGTATGGGTTTCGCCAGGTGGTTCGTAAGCAAATGATTTTTCTTCTGCAATCCAATCATGCTCAAGATAATACCAACGACCTTTAAGTACGAATGCATGTACTGCTCCGGTATGACGATGTCTAGATAACACACCACTTTTTCGAACACGTAATAAGTTTATGTAGTAACCAGAACTAGTATTTAAAAGCAGAGGTTTAAAACTTACAGAGTCAGAGGTAGGCACCCATAAATTATCGTCTTTCAAAGCCTCATCTAAAACGCCTGGAATTACAAGATCTGGCGACATATAGGGAACTTGTGGTAACTGAAAAGGCATAAGTTCTTCATTGGCTGAATAATCCGGATTTCTTTGCTGTAGCATCACTTTCTCCTTGAAATAAAGCATTCCGATTGAGTTAGATACTAGCAAAAGCAATTTGATCGTAGATTGCGCCAAATTCAAACTACATGTGAATAACAGGCAAAGTTTATGTAAATTAAAAGCTGTTATATTCAAATTTACTCTAATGATGTTTGAGAAAAATATTATGGACAATTATCGACAACTGATGGCCTTTATTTGGGCATACGAACATGGAAGTTTTTCAGCAGCAGCAAGAGCAAATGATTTAACACCATCTGCAATTAGCAAGTTAATTAACCGGCTAGAAAATCGTTTAGGTGTGCGTCTTATTCAAAGAGGAGCCAGACAACTCACATTGACCGAAGAAGGCGTTGCATATTTAAAGAGTGCACGAAATGTTGTAGCTGCAATGAATGAGGCTGACTCTTTAGCTGAAGCATTTCCAACCCGTGTGAGTGGTGTTTTAAAAATTAGAACGATGCCAACTTTTGCACAACATCAAATTTTACCTTGGTTACCTGAGTTTCTAGATAATTATCCATCCTTAAGTGTAGATTTTGAGTTGAATGCGGTATATCAGGATGATTTTGATCGTGGTGTTGATATCGCAATTTATGGAGGGATACTTCCATCTTCATCAAGAATTGCAACTCGAATTGGAGATAGTGAGTGGATAACCTGTGCTTCACCCCAATATCTCGAAAAATATGGAACACCTAAACACCCTCAAGAATTGTTACAGCATCGTTGTTTTCACTTTAATTTTTCAAGTAGTTGGAATAATTGGGACTTTGTTGAAAATAATGAAAGTTTTATTGTTCCTGTCAAACCGATCGCATCCTTTTCTCAAGGGACTTTTTTGAGAGATCTTGCATTAAGAGGAGAAGGGATAGTAAGACTAGCGGATTACCATATTGGTGAAGATATAAAACTTGGAAGACTGACACCAATTCTGGGGAATTTTCGCTCTGGAATAACTGAACCTCAGTATATTATTTATGCAAATCGAAAACTTCAAAGCCCTAGAATTAAGTGTTTTATTCAATTTTTACAGCAAAAAACCAAAAATAAACCGTGGCGAATTCACTAATATAAGTAGTAAAAGTTTTGATAGCTACGATTTCTGTTTGGCTTTTTGGCGTAAGACATACAAATATAAGCTTTCTACTTTTTCACGTGCCCATGGTGTGGTACGTAAGAATCGCAATGATGATTTAACACTTGGATCTATGCAAAAACATCTAATTTCAATTTTACGACTTAAGCCTTCAAATCCACCGTAGTAATCCAATAATTCATCCAAAATGTCAGCAAGTTTTTTGCCGTGTAAAGGGTCATTGGAGGTGTTCATAATAGATCAACAATATTTTGGGAGGCTATTATTATAACCTGAGCTAGTTGGTAAATGAGAGGGTTAGATTGATCTAAACAAGCCCTAGAGATTTGCTTAAATTTGTTGTGAAGCAAATTGAGTAGAGGTTTGATTTACACATAACACATACTTTAGTTCGAACATACGTCTGATCAAACTATTGTGATTCAGTGAAGGTCAAATGTAGCCTTAGCAACACCATAGAGTAGCGAAGCGTTATATATGGTATAGTTTCTCATATATCCTATTTAACATAATATACATTATGCGAACAATTATATAATTCCTTATTATGTGTTTAGTTCTATCAAGCTTTAGCTACATTTTCTTCTTGCTGTTGCCTTACCATCACAGTTGTACGATAAAAAATATTGCTGCCATTGATGACAACGTCACTAGAATAAAGATTTCTTTATTCAGATAATATTTATAAAACTCAAATAAATGTTGATGATCTTCATGAAATTTAACTACCTGCATACATGGCACCATTTGCTCAAGTCCATGATCAAATTTCTGTGACTCTAGAATTAAACGAATATTCATTGTGCTTTTGTCTCCAGCACGTGCATCTACTTTGAGTAATTTTCCTTTAGATGTTGTATTTGAATACTACTTATTAGGCTTTTTCTCTAGCCCATATTTCTACCTGATATAGTTTTATTTTAAAAAATCGTACATGATTATATTCCAAGAAGAATTTTAATAAGCCTTAGAAAGCTAAAATTAGCTTTTGCACCTTAATATATTTAAAATGTGTAATAATTTTTAAATTATGTCTATGTAGTGATCACTTTTGAAAAATAATTTAATTTCCACTTTGTAATTAAAAGGCGTAATTAATCACATTTTAAATAAAATTAGCATCTTGCTTCTCTGAAATTTATTTTAGATACAAATGCTAAAATTATAAAAAATAAATTATATATTTATTAAATATTTAACCATATATCATTTAATTCTTTATTTTTATTGAATTCTTTTATAAAAATAAAATTCATAAATATCAATAACTTAACTTTGTATTGGAGGTTTTACAGTCCTGTAATTATTAATATTAGAATAATTTTAACCATTACATTATTTAATGTAATTAATGTGATTTATATCACATAGAAATTAATAATTTTTATTGGTTTAAAGTTAATGATTGTTTTTAAATTAAAAATATTGTATCAAATATATATAAACTATTTTATAAATAGGCATATAAAATGAAAAATAATATTTTTAAACTTCTTATTCTGATGGTGCTTTCTACTTCCCCACTATTTTGTTATGCAAATAACACAATAATGATAAGAGGAAATATTGTTGAAGATACATGTTCAACAGAACGTAGCGAGATAGAATGTGTTGAGGTAAATAATTTAAATATTAAACTTGATAGTGAATATTTAAACAAAAATAGTCTTTCTAACTTAGCTCAACATAATGAGAAAATGGACACTAGCATTGAAAGCATAGGTTCTAACCACAAAGTCGTGCTTATCAACTATCATTAACTTAATTAAGTATAGTATTTGAAGCTCTTTGTACAATAAGCATGATTAAAGAGTGATTTGTCGTACTCATCGCACATTTTGATGAAATAATAGATAAATCACTCTTTTTCTATAAAAAGTGACTAT
Source organism: Acinetobacter calcoaceticus (assembly GCF_900520355.1). NCBI lineage: Bacteria > Pseudomonadati > Pseudomonadota > Gammaproteobacteria > Moraxellales > Moraxellaceae > Acinetobacter > Acinetobacter calcoaceticus. The sequence goes on from NZ_LS999521.1 coordinate 1,935,737, forward strand.
TTGTATGTTTTTTCTGTATACATATGTACAATTTATTCTATATAATTGTATTGTAAGAATTTAAGCTTATTTTTCACATAAATTGTTCAATTCTTTTCTCTTTACATAGTGTTCTTATGTAACTTGCTTTTTTCCGTAGTGTCCCTTTTTATAAAATAAAAAACCTTTTATAAACAGCTATATAAGCTATTACTTCTCGTTCTATATGCCAAATACAAAATGTGATTCAATTAAAATTATGAAAAAATAATGTGATCTAGTTTGCATTTTGTTTGAGAAGTGTTAAGATCGCCGCATTACTTTTCAAGATGTCAAACACTGGAAAAGTAAGGAAATAAACTTTTATCCAGACTTTTGAGAAAACACTATGAAAAAACTTGCTTTGATCGCTGCTCTTTCGGTTGTAGGGATTGCGAATGCTCAAGCTGCTGATGGTACAATTACAATTAATGGTTTAGTTACAGACAAAACTTGTGACATCGTTACCCCAGCTGGTAAAGACTTCACAGTTACTCTTCCAACTGTTTCTAAACAAACTTTAGCTGTTGCTGGGGATGTTGCTGGTCGTACTCCTTTCCAAATCAACTTAGCTAACTGTTCACAAGGTAAAGTGGCTACTTACTTCGAACCAGGTGCAACTGTTGACTTTAATACTGGTCGTTTACTTAACCAAGACGCTACTGGTGCTAAAAACGTTAACGTTCAACTTTTAGGTAACAACAACAACTTCATCCCAGTACTTGCTGCGGGTGCAAATGGTGCTCAAGCTAACTCTCAATGGGTTGACGTAGCTGAAGGCGCAAGTGCTGACCTTAACTACTATGCTGAATACTATGCAACTGGCGCTTCTACTGCTGGTAAAGTAACTACTTCTGTTCAATACACAATTATCTATCAATAATTAATTGATAGCGGGGTTTCTATGTTCGCATGGAAGCCCTGTTTTGTGTAACACCTTCCCGAATCTTTCTTGGTTGAGAATTCTGAAATGAAATTGAACAGTTATAATTTTTTGTTAGGTTTGGCATTTGCTTCAGCGGTTGTCGCACCTGCTACTCAAGCAGAAATTGTAATTCATGGCACCCGTGTAATTTATCCGTCGGATGCTAGAGAAGTTACGCTACAAGTTAGCAATAACGGTTCAAAGCCAGCACTTGTCCAAGCTTGGATTGATGAAGGTGACCCAAAAAGTACACCAGACCAATCAAAAGTTCCTTTTATGATTGCTCCTCCTATTTCTCGTGTTGAAGCAACGAAAAGTCAGACCCTCCGTATTACCGCTTTGCCAAATGCTTCTCAATTAAATCAGAAGCAAGAAACAGTTTTGTGGTTGAATATTTTAGATATTCCACCTAGACCTACTTCAAAAAGTGAAGATACGACACCTGATAATTTCCTGCAACTTGCAATTCGTTCACGTATTAAGTTCTTCTATCGTCCATCATCGATTAAAGAAGATGCGAATTTAGCATCAGATAAGCTTCAATGGATTAAATCTGGTCAAAGTTTAACGGTAAAAAATCCAACTCCTTTTCATATCACGTTGACTTCTGTTTACCAAAAGGCAGGTGATAAAAAAGTTGATTTATTACCTCAAGGGCTAATGATTAAGCCTTTTTCTGAAGCGTCAGTTCAGCTTAAGAATGGCAATCTTCAAGATATGAGTTTTATTAATGTCAATGACTACGGTGGTCGAGTCGAACACCCAATAAAACTTTAGTAATCAGATTTATCTTTTTAATAAATTTAAGCACCTATATGTGTAGGCGGACTTAGCTATGCCAAAAAAAAGGCAAGAATCTTATAAATTATTAAAACGCCATATTTGTTACTACTTGGCTTCTGGTGTTGTTACAATGACAATGCCTGTATTCGTGCATGCTGAAGAAACAGCTACGAGTGCTCCCGTAGAGGCTGAATTCGATTCTGCTTTTTTAATTGGGGATGCACAAAAAGTCGATATTTCTCGTTTTAAATACGGCAATCCTGTTTTACCTGGTGAATATAACGTTGATCTATATGTAAATGGTCAATGGTTTGGTAAACGTCGCATGGTCTTTAAAGCATTAGACCCTAATAAAAATGCAGAAACGTGTTTTACAGGAATGAACCTCCTTGAGTACGGCGTTAAACAAGACGTTTTGTCGAAGCATACTACCCTTCAAAAAGAAAATAATAGTTGCTATAAAATTGAAGAGTGGGTTGAAAATGCATTTTATGAATTTGATACATCTCGTTTACGTGTAGATATTTCGATTCCGCAAGTTGCTTTGCAAAAAAATGCGCAAGGCTATGTCGACCCGAGTGTATGGGATCGAGGTATTAATGCTGGTTTTCTATCTTATAGTGGTAGTGCCTATAAAACATTTAGTCAGTCTGGTGACCGAAGCGAAACAACAAACGCATTTATGGGCGTTACAGCTGGACTAAATGTAGCAGGTTGGCAATTACGTCATAATGGCCAATGGCAATGGCAAGATACCCCAGCTGAAAATCAATCTAAATCTGATTATCAAGAAACAAGTACATATTTACAAAGAGCCTTTCCTAAATACCGCGGTGTTTTAACGCTAGGTGATAGTTTTACAAACGGCGAAGTATTTGACTCTATTGGTTATCGTGGTATTGATTTCTCAAGTGATGATCGAATGTTACCAAATAGTATGTTGGGCTATGCCCCTCGTATTCGTGGTAATGCAAAAACCAATGCAAAAGTTGAAGTTCGTCAACAAGGCCAACTTATCTATCAAACAACTGTTGCGCCAGGTAACTTTGAAATTAACGACCTTTACCCTACTGGTTTTGGTGGCGAGATTGAAGTCTCTATTATTGAAGCAAATGGCCAAATACAAAAATTCTCGGTTCCGTATGCTTCAGTTGTACAAATGTTGCGTCCGGGTGTAAACCGTTACTCTTTAACTGTGGGGCAGTTCCGCGATCAAGACATTGATATTAATCCTTGGGTTGTTCAGGGTAAATATCAGCAAGGGATTAACAACTATCTAACAGGTTATACAGGCATCCAAGCAACGGAAAACTATGCCGCTGTGTTATTAGGTGCTGCTTTTGCTACACCAATCGGTGCGGTTGCGTTAGATGTTACCCACTCTGAGGCTGACTTTGAAAAGCAGTCATCACAATCTGGGCAAAGTTTCCGTTTAAGTTATAGTAAGTTAATTACTCCAACCAACACAAACTTAACACTGGCAGCTTATCGTTACTCAACAGAAAACTTCTATAAATTACGTGATGCTTTGCTTATTCGTGATTTAGAAGAAAAAGGCGTAAATACCTATGCTGCTGCGGGTCATCAGCGCAGTGAATTCCAAATTACTTTAAACCAAGGGCTACCTGAAGGTTGGGGTAATTTCTATGTAGTTGGCTCATGGGTTGACTACTGGAACCGTAGCGAAAGTACTAAACAGTACCAAATTGGTTATAGCAATAACTACCATGGTTTAACCTATGGTTTATCTGCAATTAATCGTAAGATTGAGTACGGTTCAAATGATACGTCGCATGATACTGAATATTTAATGACGCTTTCATTCCCAATTAATTTCAAGAAGAACTCAGTCAACGTCAACGTTACTGCTTCTGAAGATAGCCGTACTGTTGGCGCAAGCGGAATGGTGGGTGATCGCTTTAGTTATGGTGCTTCTGTCTCGCATCAGGACTATGCAAATCCATCATTTAACGCAAATGGTCGTTATCGTACTAACTATGCAACTGTTGGCGGCTCTTATAGTATTGCTGATTCTTACCAACAAGCAATGGTTAGCTTAAGTGGTAGTGTGGTTGCACATTCAGAAGGCATTTTATTTGGACCTGAACAAGGCCAAACGATGGTGCTTGTGCATGCACCTGATGCAGCTGGAGCTAAAGTTAATAATACCGTTGGTTTAAGTGTGAATAAGGCAGGTTATGCGGTTATTCCGTATGTGACTCCGTACCGTCTTAATGACATTACTCTTGATCCACAAGAGATGTCGAGCCAAGTAGAACTTGAAGAAACGAGTCAACGTATTGCACCTTTTGCTGGTGCAATTGCTAAAGTTGATTTTGCAACTAAAACTGGTTATGCAGTTTACATTAATAGTAAAACTGCTGAAGGCAACAGTTTACCGTTTGCAGCTCAAGTCTTTAATCAGAAAGATGAAGCTGTGGGTATTGTTGCGCAAGGTAGTATGATTTACTTACGTACTCCTCTTGCTCAAGATCGTCTTTATGTGAAATGGGGCGACGAAAGTAATGAACGTTGTTCGGTTGAGTACAACATCAGTAATCAGTTGCAAAATAAGCAACAAAGCATGGTAATGACTGAGGCTGTCTGCAAATGAAAAAATTACTCTTAAACAGTGCATTAGTTGCAGTAGGTTTTTGTATTAATACGGCAACTCAAGCTGCGTGTTCAACTAGTTCGGGCTTCAAAACAATTGATGTTCCTATGCGGGTTGGACGAGTTGTAGTTCGGCCAAGCGACCCTGTAGGTAAAGTTTTAGTTAAATCACTTTTTGAGATCAGGCCAGATCCTTATACTACATATACCTGTAATAGCACAGATATGATGGTGGCACAGTTATTACAGAATTACCCAATTAGTATACTTGGTGATAGCATCTATTCAACAAATATTCCGGGAATTGGTATTCGTCTCTATCGTGAAGCGTTTAATGCTGGAAATTTCTCTGGCTATTACCCTTATACTCGTCGTGTCCCAGGCACTCGCATTAACCTTGCGGAAGGTTATTTTGTTGTAGAAATTGTGAAAACAGCTGAAAACACTGGATCCGGAACTTTAGTTCCTGGTGTTTATAGTACTTATTATGCTGGAAACCGAAGTGATCGTCCGTTTTTAACCAGTACAGTTTATGGTAATGCGATTACTATTGCCTCTTCATCTTGTGAATGGCGTGGTGCTATTAATAAACAAGTACAGCTGCCAACGGTTACAAAGGCTGGGTTCAAAGGTGTTGGTTCAACTCAGGGAGACCAGTCTTTCGATCTAAATATTTTGTGTAATGGTGGTGTAAACCCAACAGGTTATGAAGAGAAAAACCTCATTAGTTTGAGTTTTGATTATCAACAAGACGGCACTAATACCCAAGTTTTAAAAAATCTTGAACCAAATGCAACTAAAGCAAACGGTGTTGGAGTTCAACTTTTATGGAATTATCAAAATAAGAATCAAGTTATTGGCCTAGGTAATAAACTAGAATTGGGAACAGTGAAATCAAATCAAACCATTCAATATGATGTTCCTTTAACAGCTCGTTACTATCAAACGGCAGCAAATGTTACGCCTGGTAAAGTTCGTGCAATGGCTACTGTAACTATTGAATATGATTAATCATATTCAATAGTTTATAAACCTGATAATTTCAAATATTTAAAAATTAATAATAAATTTTAATTTATCACTACTTTCTAAAAATTTAATACTTAACTAGATAGGAATGTTTATGAAAAAAATAGGTATAGTTGCTGTTAGTGCAGTGACATTATGCTGGGCCATGTATGAAGTATCTTCTGATAATACCAATACAGTAACGCATAGCGAGTCAAGCCCAAAAGTAGCATCTAAAAAATTTTCATCAACTGCAAAGAATGAAAAATTAACGTCTCAAACCCTTTTGGCAAAAACAAATTCCCTTAATTCTGCCCCAGTGTGCCAATACAATTTTGATGTAACTCAGGAAGATCTCGATCTATGGAATAATGAACACCCTGATTTTCCTATGAAAATATTCCCATTGATAACTGGTCAAAAATTTGGTTTTAAAGTAGAACCTACGCCAGAAAGTCAGTATGGCTACGTAGATTATGTAGCTACAAGTAAAGTAGATAGTCTGAATTCGGTTAATGAAATTGGTGATTTAACGATACCTCACACAGGTATTATTGCATTTGAAATGGAACTTAAAATTCCAACATCAACTCTTGGGAGTTCATCACTTGGAAATTCTACTTATTACTCCTCTAGCATTGGATTTAGTGGGGTAACAAATAATGGTTATACAATTAGATCCAACTATTGGTTTGATATGGGGGGGTATGATCCAGATTTTGGTGAGAATCCTGCTAGATTAAACTATTATGTAGCTTATCGACTTAGTGATAATAGTGGGCCTAACAATCCATATTATAAAGGTCAAAACATGACAAATAATTCAAATGAATACCAAAGATTAGGGATGTATATTAATCAGAAAACTAAGCAGGTTGGCTTTATTGTAAATGGTGTTGATCAGGGGTATCAATCTACTTTACCTGCTCCACTAGAGAATATACGTTTTTCTGTCTCAAGTAGTATAGGAATATATTCTAATCAATTATTTGGACAAGAATTGTCAAATGAACTGATTACTGACCGTAATTCGCTACAGTTTAACTACCCTCAGGGCACAACTGACATGTGTGGTAATGCAATTTAAGATATAAACTATGAAGTGTAAAAAAGGGCTGAATCACAGCCCTTTTTTTATTTCATTTAGAAATGAATGACAGTACGAATTGATTTACCTTCATGCATTAAATCAAAAGCTGTATTAATGTCTTGTAGAGGCATGGTGTGAGTGACAAAAGGTTCAAGTTGAATCTCACCTTTCATCGCATCTTCAACCATTTTTGGAAGTTGTGAACGGCCTTTTACCCCACCAAAAGCAGTGCCTAACCATTTACGACCTGTAACCAACTGGAATGGACGAGTCGAAATTTCTTGGCCTGCACCAGCAACACCAATAATAACCGATTGTCCCCAACCACGATGTGCACACTCTAGAGCCGAACGCATAACATTGACGTTACCAATACATTCAAATGAATGATCTACGCCCCAGCCTGTCATTTCTACAATCACTTGCTGAATAGGTTTATCGTAATCTTTAGGGTTTAAGAAATCTGTAGCACCAAACTGCTTAGCAAGTTCAAATTTATCTGGGTTTGTGTCTACCACAATAATTTGCCCAGCTTTCGCTTGACGTGCGCCTTGTACAACAGCTAAACCAATACCACCCAAACCAAATACAGCAACAGAGTCACCTTCTTGTACTTTTGCTGTGTTATGCACGGCGCCAATACCCGTAGTCACACCACATCCAAGTAAACAAACTTGCTCGTGATTCGCTTCAGGATTGATCTTAGCTAAAGATACTTCTGCAACTACCGTATATTCACTAAAGGTTGAACAACCCATGTAATGGTAAATCGGTTCGCCATTGTAAGAAAAGCGCGTGGTGCCATCCGGCATTACACCTTTGCCTTGAGTTGCACGTACGGCAACACACAAGTTAGTTTTTCCGGATTTACAGAATAAGCATTCTTTACATTCAGCTGTATAAAGTGGAATAACGTGATCACCTGGTTGAACGCTTGTTACGCCCTCACCGACTTCAACCACAACACCTGCACCTTCATGACCTAAAATTGCCGGGAAAACACCTTCTGGATCATCACCAGATAATGTAAAAGCATCGGTATGACATACCCCTGTATGGGTAATTTTTATTAAAACTTCACCCGCTTGAGGTGGCGCAACATCAACTTCAACAATTTCTAAAGGTTTTCCTGGGGCAAAGGCGACAGCTGCACGAGATTTCATCTTTGGGTTTCCTTTAAATCATTCGGTATTTATAGTCGAGCAAAATAGATTATGTAACAGTAATACAAGAGCTTAATTTGCTTAAATTAAAATTGGCTTTTATGACAAGCTATCACAGCATAGCCAGTCGGATACGTCTAAGCAAGCCCATGTTTCAAAAAGAAGGAAACCTCTTGCTTGAAGAGGTTTCTTATCAAATCACTTATCTTATAAACGGCTTATATTTACTTATAGGTAAATATCTGGTGGATATGGTGTGTTATCACTAATTGGAGAATAAAGCGTATTTTCTACAAAAAAGCCATTTGGGGCTTGAGTAGTATCGATGGTAATTGAATCAAACATGATTTGTGGATATGCCCAGATAAATTGCTTCATTAAACCCAAAGAAACATTATTTTTCATGTCACCAAAAATTCGTTGCCAGATGGGTGTTCGATAAGGTTTTGTTTTATCAAATCCATAAATATAGGCAATAGATGCATCAGGAACGAATCCGGATAAATAAACGACTTTATTTGCAGGATAGCCCAAACCTTGTATAGGTATTTGGGAAACTGCCTGATGTGCTAAGTCTAAGCGAGCTTCTAATAGCCAGTCATAGGCTTCCGTCATCATGTAATCAAAATTAGGATATGAATAGTGCGTGCTTGGATAGTTAATATAAGTTGCTAGTGTCTGAATTGGAGATTGAATAGAAGGAAAGAAAATGAGTGGGCTAACTTTTGCACTGGAGTATTTGGCTTTGATAACGGTGCGAATGTTTTGACAGGTTTGCCCTAATTTATTTCTAAGCCATGTTTTAAACTCATCATACGGCGTTCCTGTTTTATTCATTGCCTCATAAATTGTGCCTAAATCTGGCGCATATAAACCTGTGTCTGCATTAAAGGCCAGTTTTGTTGGATAGTCATACACACAAGGTAAATTTGTGCCAGTGTTATACCACCACCACGGCTCACCAATCTGCATATTTACAGCACATCCTCCTACAACCATTGCATCTGCAAACTCAATAAAGACTTTATGTAGGTAGGCCAATGCATTTTGGTCACTTAAACTAAAAAAATAGCTCGGTGGTTGGTAGCCTGTTTTACCTAAATTACTATTCCAGTCACGCTGTGCCCAAAACTCGTTGGCACCCAAGGAATACATTTCAAAACTTACCCCAAAGATGGGTTGCATACTGGCGTTATGTAAAGCCTGAGCATATTTCTCATGCCATTTACGAGTACATGAGTTAACAACAGCCTCACCCGTCACCAATGTATCTGGTATTTGCCATTTATTAATATCACTTTTCCATTTCATTTCAGGGTAATGCGACATTCCACAATAGTGGTTAACCAAACCTTGATATCCCAAAGCAGCCATATTGTTGACTAAGCGCTGCGGGTTTAAATCGTAATGGTCGTCATAGCTGGTACAGATGCCATAGCTATGCTGAGGCACAACAACACGACTCAGATTTAACTTTGCATTTGTTCCGGTAACAACCGAGTTGGTTAGGCGAATGTAGCCATCTTCAGGCTGGCTTAAAGGTGTGGCTGATTGGCTATTATAATGGCTAGTGAAACCGGAAAATGAGATCCGCTGAATATTGGTGACTGGGAAGCTATCTGTAGCAGAAAAGCCGGCTTTTACTGTATCCCAGTTAATATGAATATGCGCTGTACGAGATGAAGGATTATTTGCGTATCTAAATAAGACAACATAGGCAATTTTATCTACACCATTTTCATTATAGTATACCGTTAAAGTTGGCGTTAAACTTGGATTGTTCAGCACTGGCATCGTGGCAGATAACTCAATATCGAAGTCCCAAACTACCCCTGCATAGCTATATTTGGTTTGATAAGCTAAAAATTTATGGTCTTTAGTGTCATAAGAATCCCACGTAATTCCTACCAAATCATTTGCCATCCGCGCTCTAAAAGATGCTTCAAAACCATTTCCATAATTAGTAATAGCAAAAGACATCGTTTGTGGACCGTCTATTCTCCAATAGATAGGACTAAACCGATCAATAAGTGTATTTTGAGTGATGGGATGTAGTGATGAATTAGAATTATTTTGTATATTTTGTGGGTTAGTTATCATGTCGTCATTCTCTTAATGTATTAAGAGGTTTTATATTAAATAATAATTCTTATTTTATTGTTCAGATAAGTAACAATGAGGTTTAAATTATTTACAGTTAATATTTTTATAAAGCTCAAAATAAAGTTAAACAATAAATTTAATATTATCCTAAAATATTTTTTGCACTGAGGAGATAATAAATGACAAATTTTATTCAGCCTATAAATTTTAAGGCATTGTTTGTATTTACTCCTCTTGTGTTTGCACTAACAGGTTGTAGTGAAGTTTTACATACCCAAAGAACTATACCAATAAAGATATCTTCAGAAAGTATCGCTTATCCAGAAGTTGATACAGCTTTAGGGGAAAAGTTACAGCCTAATGAGGAAGTGTTAGCCCAGAACATAGCTCAAGTCATTGAAAAGTCAATTCGTGAACAATATACGGCGGGAAATGCTTTACGTGATGCCCATCCTAAAGCACATGGGTGTGTTCGAGCTGAATTTCATGTCTCAAAAAATATACCGACTCAGTTTGCTAAAGGGGTATTTATCCCCGACCAAAGTTATCAAGCATGGATTCGTTTTTCCAATGCTTCAAATGATGCCACTAGTGCTGACATTGAGAAAGACGCACGTGGCATAGCGATAAAACTTTTAGGTGTATCTGGAGAGAAAATTTTAGAAAGTGAAAAGCAAGCAACCACCCAAGATTTTATTATGATTAATCACCCAGTCTTTTTTGCGAATGATGCTAAACGATACCTTTCTTTTATGAATGATGTGAATAGCCATAATATGATTAGAAAACTTCATATTCCGTTTGCCTTAGGCTTTAAAGGAACAATGAATGCACTTGGAGCACGTAACTCACAAATTGCAAATCCGCTCCATGCACGTTACTGGTCTATGGTTCCCTATCAGTTGGGGGTTGGTAATGATCGACAAGCAGTTAAATATTCAGTACGTGCTTGCTCAGTGACAGCAAACAATCTACCTAAAAATCCGAGTCATGATTTTTTAAGAGAAGCTTTAAAGAATACTTTGCAAAATACTGATGCATGTATGGAGTTCCTTATTCAGCCGCGGACCTCAAATAAAATGCTAGTAGAAGACTCGATGACAGAATGGGATGAGAGAGCAGCTCCTTTTTATCAAGTAGCGACTATTCATATTCCAAAGCAGGAATTTGACACACCTGAGCAAAATAAGTTCTGTGAAAATCTATCTTTTACGCCGTGGCATGCCTTACCCGAACATAAGCCATTGGGGGCAGTAAACAGAATGCGTAAAATCATTTATGAAAATATAAGTAGAGTTCGACACGATATGAATTCAGCGCCTAAACAAGAACCTTGAAAGTGATCTTGTCTTACTAGGATCTTTCTCATTTGATGGCTGTTTTGCTGGTATCTACGGTGATTCGATCAATAAAATCTGCTAGCCATAAAATAAAGTCATCTTCATTTTTATGTTTTGGAATCAAACTCATATCTAATTTAATGGGTAACTCATTTTTTACACTAACAACCGTACCTTCGAAGTTCACAAAGTTATATAAAAATTTTAATTCTGTACCAGTAATGGCTTTTTTAATTTCTATAATGAGATTATTTAAGTTTTTAAAGTGATTGTTTGAAGACTTACTTTTAATATTTTTATTAATTTTTTCTGCTAATAATAAGTATTTTGGCATATTTATCTCCTTATTCGTTGTTTAAAAGATATAAGTATAAGATTTCAGTTATAAAATAAGTTTATAATTTTTATTAAATTGTTGCTGTTTTTTAATTTTAATTGATAGGTTGTGTATAATGCAACTAGTTATTTTTTTGAAGTGTGATGGGGTTTGAATTATATTCTGATTAAATTGATTGGTATTTTAATTTCATCTAAAAGCCATCGATTCAAATTCTATATTAAATAGGCTCAATATTTAAAATATTAAGCCTATTTAATTTTTAATATTCACTTAAGTCTAAAAGTATTAATCTAAATCTTAAGTGAATTTTTGGAAACTCTTCAATTTATGAATTTTTCCACATTTTCTGCATTCTTTAATTTCGTCATGAGCAATATCAAAATCATATTCCCAGATGTGAATACAGAAAACTTGTCTAAGATTGTGGAGCATAGACACCTCCTTATAAAGAACCAACTCAGCAGTAAGTTCTCTATGAATATACTTAGCTTATTTAGAGGAATTTTCCTCTTTAGCCTTTTCTTCCTTGTGTCTACAGCAGTAACCGAAAACAGCACCCGCACTAAAGAAAAACATAGCTTTGAACATATATATCTCCAAAAGGTAGTTAAGTAAATTTAAAACTAACATTGAAGGTTGTATCTGTTTTTAGTCTAATGAATCTGATTCTGTGCATTATGCAAACTTTTGTGAAAAGTTATAACAATATATTTTATAAGAATAAGGCGAGTTAAATTAAAAAACCGCCCCAGAAGGCGGTTGCTGAATTTACAGCGACATATAGAAGTGTAGTAGACGATCACTTCTATATTTTTTAAACTTATTTTTCTTCTTTTATAATTTTAGTGAAGGCATCTGATTTGAAATAATTAATAATCATCTCTCCATCATCACCTTTCGATGACACTTTAGGAGGCTCTTCATAGTTAAACTTAAAGTCTGGAGGAATAAATTTTGAGATCGGAGGAAGCTTAGCCTCTCCTCCTGTGGTAATTCTTTCAATAAAGCCGGCGAGCCAAAGTATATATTCATCTTTATTTTTATGGTTGGGCATGAGACTCATATCCAACTTAATCGCGCACTCTTCTAACGGCTTGGTTAAGCACTCCTCAAAATCGATAAAATTATATTTAAGTTTAAACTTAGTTCCTTTAATTTCCTTACGAATTACACCAACCAACTGATTTAAGTTCTCTGCTGAGTTTTCTGAAAATAAATTTTTGTCCTCAATCTTTTTGTACACATTCTCAGCAATGATTAAATATTGTGGCATCTCCTTTTCTCCCTTTTATTGTCCAGCTACTCATTCAGCTTTTTAAGGAAGTATGATAGATATTATGTTTTATAATGTAATTGTTGTATTGCTATTTGTAATTAACGTGTTTTTTGTGAAACTTAAAAGCATAACCATCCGAAAAAATTAAAGTTTAAGCCTAATAGCAGTTAACTTTTGATTTTTCTGCTCTTCACTATCAGAGCATAATGAAGAAGCTATTAAGATTAATGCGTTAACCTTTTCAGGAAATTGTTCCGCTATAGATCTAGCAATATAGCCTCCAAGTGAGAATCCAATCAGAATAAAGTTTTTTGGTGCATTTTCAGCGATATTTTGGGCAATTTCTTTTATGGTCCGCCCTTCTTTTAAAGTAGCCCGAAATATTTCCCACTCTTTAGGCATCTCATTTACGGCTTCATCCCAGAGAGACTCATCAAGCATATAACCGGGAATTAAAACAACCGAAAGAGTCTCTTTATTCATACTTTTTAACACTTTAATAGGGATCCTTTATAAGTATTTACACTAATCTTAACTGAAATAAAATCACTATATAAATTAAACAGTATTATCTCTAGAAGAACACCAGACTATAAATGATCTTCTCTATCCTTCAAGGAGATATAAATGAAAATTAGAGCCTCACGTACATATTCTGCTGCTTCAAATATCTATTTTATTTCAAAAGAATATAACTGTACTGTTATTCCTGTAAAAGGTATGTGTTTTACAGATATGGGTTTAACTGAAGGTGGAGTAATTCAACCTGTAGAAATTACTGAGGTGACTATAGAGCCTGAGAGCAATTCGTATCATGTTCTTTTAGGGCGCGATACACGTGAATATGAAAAAGAAGAATTAAAAAGAAAGTTTGAAGATATGAAGTCTCATGGTTGGGAATACATAGAAGATTTGCTTTAAAATATGTCTATACCTAATATTCAGTCAGATTACCGACTAAAGTAGCCCTCATCCGAGGGCTTTTATATAAATCTACATATTCACATCAGTATTGAGAGATTAATTATTTTTCCTCAATACTGCCAAAAGCTTTTCTCCAAGCATGAGGACTTGTGCCATATTTTTCACGAAACGTTTTTCTAAACATAACCGTATTGTTGAAACCAGAGAGCTCGGTTATTTGTTCTATAGACAGTTTCGTTGTCTCCAATAATTCACAGCTGTACCTAATTCTTTCTGTGTTGATCCACTCTACCAAAGTCATTCCAGTCGCTTTTTTAAAATGCCGTGTAAATGTCCTACGTGTCATATGTGCTTTTTCAGCTAAAATTTCAATACTATGCTGCTGAGCTAAGTTTTTTCTTAAAAAATCGAGTAGGACATTAATTTGCGCATCTTGACTTGAATTCGCCACAGGTTGTTCAATGAATTGGGCCTGTCCTCCTTCTCTATGTGGAGGAATGACCATAACTCTAGATACTTTATTCGCAATTTGTGCGTTATATATTTCACGAACTAAGTATAAACAACAATCAAGAGCTGCTCCTGTACCAGCAGATGTAATAATTCTCTGGTCTTCTGTATAAAGAGCATCTGAGTCGAGTCTAATATCAGGAAATCTTTCGTTAAAATCTTGTTCGGCCAACCAGTGCGTAGTGGCTTTTTTATTGCTTAACAAACCAGCATACGCTAGTGCATAAGTGCCATAGCATAGACCAACAAGTTTATTCCCTTTTTGATACGCTTGTTGAAGGCTTTCAATAAGAGAAGGTTCTGGCTTATGGTTAAAATCATCCCAACCAGGGATAACGATAAGATCACATTCTGGAATTAGCTCTATTCCGCCATCAGGAATAATGACCATTGACTGTTCTGTTTTTACAGGTTGTCCATCCATCGAAAATATTTTTAGCTTAAATAAGCTCTTATCCTCAATTTTTATATTGAAAATGATATGCGGAATAGAAAAATGAAATGGATTTATATTGGGATAAACAAATAACCCAATGACTGGTATTTCCATACAAATTCTTTAGCTGTGAAAAGTATAAATATAGCATTTTGTCCTAATAGTTTCGATAGTTGTCCTTAAGGACAATTTTTTATATTTATCTCTTTCCTCATAATTTCAATATCAGTAAATTATCTGGAATTAGATATGAAAAAAATCTTAAATAGTTCTCTTATCGCTATTACTTTAGCAACTGCTTCATTCAATTTATATGCGAATGAAAGTGTCCAAAGAGATACGTCAAAGATAACTCACCTACAAGAAGTTCGTAATGCAACGGTAAAAATTACGTATGCAGATACCACTTTTTTAGTTGATCCAATGTTTGCAAAAAAAGGTTTTTATGAAGGATTCCCAAATACTTACCGAAGTTATTTACGTAATCCCTTGGTAGATTTGCCTATTAAACCTGAAACGATTTTGGAAGGTGTTGATGCCATTATTGTTACACATACTCATTTAGATCATTGGGATGATGCCGCACAAGCAGCTATACCAAAGAACATGCCTGTTTTTGTACAAAACAAAGATGATCAAAAGACCATTCGGTCTCAAGGTTTTAAAGATGTACGTATCTTAACTCAGACCACATTTGAAGGTGTCAAAATAACTAAAATCGGTGGCCAACATGGTACTGATGAGATGTATCGCAATTCTAAGCTAGGGGCTGCTTTAGGTGAAGCCATGGGTATGGTTTTTGAAGCAGCTGGTCATGAAACAATTTATGTTGCTGGTGATACTATTTGGCGTCCCGAGGTCGATCAAGCTATAGAGAAATTTAAACCAGAAGTGATTGTATTAAATACAGGTAATGCTTTGATGGAAGGATATAAAGAATCCATTATTATGGGTAAAGAAGATACTTATCATGCTACTCAAAAAGCACCCAAGGCTAAAATTGTTGCTGTTCATATGGATGCAATTAACCATATGTCTGTATCACGTGCCCAGCTATCTGAATATGTAAAAGAAAAAGGTATTCAAGATAAAGTATCGATTCCTTTAGATGGTGAAACAATCTCTTTCTAAGTTTTAATACTCGCGTTAAGCTTACATTGGAAAGCCCTGATTGTTCAGGGCTTTTTTGACAAATTGTTTTTGATGCTATGTCACCAAACATACTTTCAAGTTTATTAATCTTGATGCGAATTGTTTCTTTAGATTTTAACTTTACGTCCTTTTCTAAATAATATTTCTCTCAGTGTTTTTTAATGAAAAATGCGGCTTACCACCTTTCTCTATTTCGGCCTTGCCAGATTTTAATTCAAGTAGCTTTAATGCTGCCCACTGCTCACATTCCTTTGCTGTATCCCGAGTACAAGAATATCTTTGTTTGTTAAAAGTCACGCTGATACGGTAAGTTTCCTCACGTTTAATAGGGTTTGGTAGCTTCATTTTTCTGGTGTAGATTTCTTTTTACTTTAACAATTTTATGCCAAATATAGCTATATAAATAACCTTTTGGCGCACATATAGATGACTATAAGATGGGTTTTGAGTAAAGATTATTTGGCTAACATACTGTTTTTTAATTAAATTATAATGGATGAAAATAAGTATGCTTAGAATTCATCAACTCTATCAGCAATATAGTAGTATGGCATTAAATGCTTGGTGCTTTACAAATACACCTTCGTATAACGATACATACGACCCTGATGAGAACGATACAGTGACGAATAGCTTTAATTGGTTAAATGATGAGCAAGCTACGGAAAAAACTAAACAAGGACTAACCGCTTTTGTAGCACTAGATGATGCCTTTATCAGTATCGCTTCTCGTATGTATCTCATTAGAAATGCAAAAGAAAAAATCGATTTACAATATTATATTTGGACAAATGATTTTGTTGGAAATTTAATGCTGCATGAATTACTTACGGCAGCAGATCGTGGCGTAAAAATCCGCTTACTCATTGACGATCAAAATGGCGTAAAGCTTGATGGTGTTCTCAGAAGCCTTCTCCACCACCCTAATTTTGAAATTCGCTTATTTAATCCATACAAATTCAGATATATAAGAATTTTAGACTATATTTTCCGTTTCAAAAAAGTAAACCATCGAATGCATAATAAATTAATTATTGCAGATGGAGTAATTGCAGTAACAGGTGGTCGAAATATCAGTAGTGAGTATTTTGATGCAAGTAGTGAGTTTCAGTTTACAGATCTGGATATTTTATTTTATGGGCATACAGTACAGCATGCTCAAGCCGTTTTTAATGATTTTTGGCAAAGCGAGCTAAGCCAAAACGCCACTGAGTTGGTCGGAACTTGTGCTGCCCACCACTTGCAATCTTTACGACAGCATTATCATGATCTACTTCATGAAAGTGAAAATCATACTCAAACCGAAGATAAGCTTTACGATGCACAAACTTATTTAAAAGAGCTTTTAGAAAGCTATCCAATTCAATGGTCAAAAGCGTATTTTGTTGCAGACTCACCTAAAAAAATTTTAGAAGTAGCTTCTAAAGAAGAGATGCTTTATGGACAAGTTATGGCCATTATGGGTGAACCGAAGCAGCATATAGAGTTAGCTTCAGCTTATTTTGTTCCTACCCAGCAAGGCACTTACTATTTAAAACAGCTAAAAGTGCAAGGGGTTAAAGTCAGGGTTTTAACCAATTCTTTTGCTGCAAATGATGTGGCAATTGTGCATGCTTTTTATAGTCAATATCGAGTCGAAATGCTCAAAAGTGGCGTAGAACTATTTGAGTTTAAACCATTTTTAGAACGTAGACGTAGAACATGGTATGAGGTGGTGACGGGAAGCGTTATCCCTGCAAAAGGTAAAAATAAATCGAGTTTACACGCCAAATTTTTTGATGTAGACGGTAAAGTATTTATTGGTTCATTTAATTTTGACCCACGCTCGACTTACTTAAACACCGAGGTTGGTCTGGTGATTGAGTCGAGTCAATTACAGGCTCAAATTTCTGTGATGCTCGATCAGCATTTACCTCAAGTCGCCTATCAGCTTAAGCTAAATAGTGAAGGGAAAATCATTTGGCTAGATTATCAATCGGATGGGAACGTTATTGAATATGAAAAAGACCCAGATACGAGTCTTTTCCAACGCACAATGATTAAAGCTGTTTCATATTTACCAGTTGAATGGATGATGTAAAGACGCTTCAGTTTTATTTATAAAATACCAATTTCTTTAAAGAATTTTTGATAAGCCTCAGCTTTCTTCTCTAATGCCAATGGATAAGCTCTAGAGGAAGATGGTAAGCGATATAAATTAATATCTCTTCCCGCAAAGTACGTCGATGTAGACATTCCTATAAGCGGCTTTTCAGTGTTCTCTGGTAAAACTGAAATTAAAGTGTCAGTTGCTTTATCACCTGTAGTCATGATGGTCTGACATAGCGGAATCTGTTGAAGTAGAACCGCAAGATCTGTTGGCGTTACTATTTCAAGAAATTTATCGGCGGCATTCCCCTTTAATCGCTTAATTTGGTAAGCAGTATCAAAGATCGCAATACCTGTTTCAATCAAGAAGTTTCGAATACGTTCTTCATTAAATTTTTTTAGGTTTTCACTTAAAAAATAAGTTTTGTCTTGGAAAAAGATTAAACCAAAAATTCGCCACATGTCATTTTGGAAATTCGGATAGTAAAAATCCATTTTCCATTTATTACGTGGTGGTGGAAAGCTACCTAACATTAATAGACGCGCATTATTAGGTAAAAATGGTTCTAGTGGATGTGTTTCTATCTCAATTATCATAAAAAATCAGTGTTTACTTAAAAACTTTATAAATAAATTAACCTATTTCTTCGTTAATCACGAGTCAAGAAATGCAATTTCTCTTCATTAAAGCGTTAATATAAAAAATTAGCTCTGACTTAAATGTATCGAAGCGACACCTGTGTAAGGGCCGCTTCAATAATTTAAAACTTGCAAAGTGTGTTGGTGGAACAAAAATTATTAAGAGTTAAGGACTTTAAAGACCTTGCCTGTTCTTGGATGAGCAAAGGTATTATCTTGATCTAAATTAATGACTTTATCCGAAATCACAATTTTAGAAAGTGGCAACCAATTTTGCTCCCTCTCAGCTTCGACAAAGTTTTTTTCATAAATATTTTCATAAATTTGTTCAACAACAATTTCCATACCACACATACTTTTAGCGTTAACTTCTTTTAAAATATGGCGTTTTGACATTCTAGTCTCCATTTTTATTATCCGCATCGATAATAATAAAGACTCCACTGATACAGTATGTAAATTTTAATAATGAAAGTGTTTTTTTTGTTTTAATCATACTTTTGTAATAATTAAATGAATAGTTGAGTAATTATTTGAGTTAAAATAATATCTTTAAATTAATCTATTTAAAATAATTATGAGTTTTAATAAAAATTAAAGGGTTCAATTGAACCCCTTTTTATTTAAATTTAAACTTGTACAGTGTGATCCAGTGAACCATTAGTTTGATTTTGAGTCCTGTCTTTACTAGTCACTGAGTCAGTATCACTATCCGTGTTAAAACTTTTACTGTTCTTTTGCTTTTTCTTGTACATAGACATCCCAATCGCAATACCTGTACCTATTACTAAAATTGACTTTAACATTTTGCACCTCTTCGACTGATGGAGTAAATTTTGATAAATCAACTTAAATTAATAGCACATAATTTGTTATTTAACGGCTTTCATTTGCGCCGCTTTTGTAAGGTGTTTAATTTTTATGTTAATTGAAGAGTCCAATAATTAAAAAGAATAAATTTTGATACAAAGCAAAAAGCCTACTCAAATGGGTAGGCCTTTTACTGTATTTCAGGACTAAGCAGTATTATGAATTACTTTTAAGTAATTTTATTTATCTTTAAATACACTACAAATGTATTTAATGCAGATCTTTTAGTCAAGATAGGATTGAGAGAATGCTAATAATTAGTGATTATTGTGATTACTATCACGTTTATTTGATTGAGATAAGAAAAAACCCATTTCTACTTCTCATGAAGAAATGGGTAATGTGAAAACCACAAAAGACCTGAAATACTAAATGTTCTTACATTCAGTAAGGTTGAGTTTAGTGAATTTAACGAATGGTTGACAATTAAACTATTTGTATTTTTTTTAGTCATTTCAGCCAATCAAAAAATGCAAATAATTAGTTATGTTCAATATGTTTAGCTCTAAAACTATTCACCTAGAATCCGATAAAGCACGTTTATCCAATTCGTAAAACATAGTTTTTCAATGAGTTCGCTTGAATAATGACGTTGTTGCATACGATTGATCAGCTCGCGTAGCCCTGTAACATCTTCAAGCTCGGCCCCGATGAGTGCGCCGTCAAAATCAGAACCAAAACCCACATGTTCTTCGCCCAAATGATCCATTAAATATTCTAAATGATCCAAAATGACATCTATTGAGGTTTCTGCATTTCGCTGTCCATCAGGCCTTAAAAAAGCAACATCAAAATTTACCCCGACCATGCCCTGACTATTTCGAATTTCTTTGAGCTGGCGGTCAGTTAAATTGCGCGCTTGGGCGCATAATGCATGGGCATTTGAGTGTGTTGCTACGATTGGTTGCTGCAATAGATCTACAGTATCCCAAAAAGCCCGTTCATTCATGTGGGAAACATCTATCACCATTTTTTTATCGGCACAGCGATTTACAAAGTTTTTGCCGTCTTGTGTAAGGCCTGCTCCTGTGTCGGGTGAGTGAGGAAACTTAGCATTTAAGCCATGTCCAAAGCGGCTTGGTCTATTCCAAAGTGGG
Organism: Acinetobacter calcoaceticus; assembly: GCF_900520355.1. Taxonomy (NCBI): domain Bacteria; kingdom Pseudomonadati; phylum Pseudomonadota; class Gammaproteobacteria; order Moraxellales; family Moraxellaceae; genus Acinetobacter; species Acinetobacter calcoaceticus. Next base: position 1,956,112 of record NZ_LS999521.1, read on the forward strand.
CCGATACTACGAAGACCTCTGTCATAAAACACATCAAGTAAATCGGTTTTTTTTTGTAAAGCTTCTGCACCTTCCATATGCAGCATAATGCCCAGTTTCTGCATGTCTACACAACTCTGAATATCCTGAACTGATGTGCAAATTTGAATGTCTGTAGAACCTTTTGCGAGTTGGTGTGCTATATCGAGTTGCTCTAAGCAAATCTGTTCAATTTGCCGCTGGGTAAAATCAGAAGCATTTTGATCAAATAGTTTATTGGGATGATGCTGTTGAACATAGCTAAATGGAGGTAAAAAAATGGCAAACATTCCACCAACAAAACCTGCTTGCTGGCAGCGTTTTAAATCAAGATGGCCCTCTAGGCGTTCATGAATAAAAGCATGTACGGGATCTGCATGATCACTTAGCCATAGACGCGTTAATGCATCATTATGTCCATCAAAAACTGGAATATTGCTAGGCTTCATGAACATTCCTATTGCTTGCTATTTATCGGTAATTGTGTGGACTGGAATATTTTGTGTAGCACTTAAAGATTTAGAGTTTCTACTGTTCCGAAAAACAAGCTGTTGTAGTGGAGCGGCTACATGACTTTCTGCCCGTGCTTGCTCAATCATTTGATGATACGGCGATTTATCACATACAGGATCGGCATTAGCCGCATCTCCGGTCAACATATAGGCCTGACAACGACATCCGCCAAAGTCACGATCTTTATCTGGGCAACTGCGGCAGCCTTCAGGCATCCATGCATCACCACGGAAATGATTGAATCCAGTTGATTTGTACCAGATATCTGACAATTTATGTTCACGGACATTTGGAAATGAAATTGGTAATTGTCGTGCTGCATGGCACGGCAGTGCCATACCATCTGGAGCAACTGTAAAGAATATTTTACCCCAGCCATTCATACAGGCTTTTGGTCGTTCTTCATAATAATCAGGTACTACAAAAATGAGTTTGCAGGGATGATTTTGCGCTTTTAATTTTTCTCGATATTCATTGGTAATACGTTCCGCACGTATCAGTTGTTCTTGTGTTGGTAGCAAACCTTGACGGTTTAAAAAAGCCCAACCGTAAAACTGACAAATTGCTAACTCGACGGTGTCTGCATTGAGCTCTAAACAAAGATCAATAATTTGTTCAATCTGGTCAATGTTATGCCGATGGATTACAAAATTGAGCACCATCGGATAATTATATTTCTTAACCAGTCGGCACATTTCATACTTTTGTTCAAAAGCATATTTTGAACCTGCCAAGGCATCATTTACCACAGGATCACTGGCTTGAAAGCTCACTTGAATGTGATCTAGCCCTGCTTGCTTTAGATCGGCAATGCGCTTTTCGGTGAGTCCCATACCAGAAGTAATCAGGTTGGTATAAAACCCTTGTTGATGAGCATGTGCAACCAGTTGTTCTAAATCTTGGCGTACCAATGGCTCGCCGCCAGAAAAACCAAGTTGAACGGCACCCATCTGGCGGGCCTGATCAAAAACGTCAAACCATTCTTGAGTGGTCAGTTCATTTTTATGCTGGGCGTAGTCCAATGGGTTTGAGCAATATGGGCATTGTAGCGGACAACGATAAGTGAGTTCCGCTAATAACCATAAAGGTAGGCCAACACCTTCTGTCATACTAAATCGATCCAGTGTTGCTGCTTTGCGACCAGCATGTAATCCACTACATCTTGATCAATCTCAGCAATCTCACCAAATTTTTGCTTTAACTGGGCAATAATTGCGGAAACATTTTGCTGACCATCAATATATTGCCCGATTGCCCCTGCACTTTCATTTAACTTGATCATGCCTTCCGGATATAAAATCACAAAACCATTTTGAGCTGGTTCGAACTGAAAACGGTAACCTTGTCGCCATGTCGGCACAAGGTTTAAATCAAACTGCTCTTTATTCATTTAAATAGTCCTTTGTGCCAAACCCGTTTGCTAGTCACACTGTGATACGGTGCTTCATTGTGAACATATGCCAATGTTAAAGCATCTAAAATGCTCCATAAAATATCCAGCTTAAACTGCAATATTTCAAGCATTCGTTCTTGTTGCTCATGAGTCGTAAATGAATCAAGCGTAATTGTTAAGCCATGTTCAACGTCACGGCGTGCCTGACTTAAACGTGAACGGAAATACTCATAGCCTTTATCATCAATCCATGGATAGTGCTGTGGCCACGACTCTAGACGTGATTGATGAATTTTCGGGGCAAACAACTCAGTTAAAGAACTACTTGCCGCTTCACGCCATGAGGCACGACGTGCAAAGTTCACATAGGCATCTACGGCAAAACGAACACCTGGTAATACCAGTTCTTCAGAAATCACTTGTTCACGACTCAAGCCCACAGCTTCGGCTAACCGTAACCATGCTTCTCGGCCACCGCCATCAGGATATTCACCATCTTGATCAATCATGCGTTGAATCCATTCTTGACGAACGCGTTGGTCTGGGCAATTCGCCATAATGGCTGCATCTTTGAGCGGGATATTAATTTGATAGTAATAGCGGTTTGCAACCCAAGCCTGAATTTGTTGTTGAGTTGCTTTGCCTTCATACATCATCACATGAAATGGATGATAGATATGATAATACTGGCCTTTATCAATAATCGCTTGTTTAAATTGTTCGGTCGTTAAAGCTTCAGGTGTTTGAGTCATGTTTCACCTTAGAGTTCAATCTGCATGCCATCATAGGCAACTTCTACGCCATTTGCTTTAAGCTCAGCAAACTGGCTAGAGTTTTCATTTAAAATTGGATTGGTATTGTTAATATGGATGAGCACTTTTTTAGGTGTACTCAGCTGATTTAAATACGACAGTGAACCACCTTCGCCACTAATATATAAATGCCCCATTTCACAGCCAGTTTTTTTACCAACACCCGTTTGTTGCATTTCATCGTCTGTCCAGAGCGTTCCATCAATCATGACGCAGTCTGAACTCTGCATAATTTGCATGATGTGATCATCAATTTTTCCAAGACCTGGTGCGTAAAATAACTGTTTTTGTGTTTTATGGTCTTTGATAATTAAGGCAATGTTGTCGCCGTCATGTGGATCATTTCGATGTGGTGAATATGGTGGCGCAGCACTTTTAATAATTAAAGGTAAAAATTCTAAATTTTCAAAACCATCAATTTTAAAAGCTTGTTTAGGGTTAATCTCGTGATATTGAAGACCACCATTCCAGTGTTTGAGCATATTAAAAACTGGAAAGCCAGTAGTCAGGTCCTGATAGACCATTTCTGTACACCACACATTCATTGGACAACCTTCACGTAAGGTTAAAAGCCCAGTGGTATGATCTAACTGACTATCCATTAAAATAACGCTAGTGATGCCTGTATCACGCAATTTACGCGCTGGTTGAGCTGCTTTAAATTCGAAAAGCTGCTGGCGAATGTCTGGTGATGCGTTTAATAAAATCCAATCTATTCCATTTTCAGAAACAGCAATTGAGGATTGAGTCCGTGCTTTAGCTTGGATTGTACCTGTGCGAACACCATGACAATTGGGGCAATTACAATTCCACTGCGGGAACCCGCCTCCGGCAGCTGAGCCTAAAACATGAATATACATAAAATAATATCTTATTAGAAAGAGATAAGCCCTAGAACAAGACTAGGGCTTATGACACATTTAGATGAAATTGATTAACGTGCTTCGAAGTACATAGTCACTTCAAAACCAATGCGTAAATCAGTAAAAGCTGGTTTAGTCCATTGCATAAATTATCTCCGGTTCATATTAATCTTATGAAATGAATCACTTGATTAAATTTGATAAGGCAATTAAAAATTTATTCTAAATAAAAAATTGGGATTTGTAGACAACTTCTAGCTAAGATATTGTTCGATAATTGTGTTTTTTGTCCAAATTTTAATATTTCTAACCCATCAGCCTAGTTATAGGCTAATAAAATAGAACTTTATTAAAATGGTAAATTTTTTTTATTACGCTAATTTGGCTCGATCATTAACTTTTTTAATGTTTTTCTATTTTTTATCATCTTCATTTTTCATCAAATATTCATACTAAAAGCGTATTTTTTTATCCGTCTTAATTGATCAAATGATAAAAAAATGAAAAATTCAACAACACTATTTAAAGTAACATCGCTTTCTCTGGCGATGATTGTATTGGCTGGGTGTAATGACAATGATGATAACGACACAGCACCACCTGCCCAAAGAAGCAATCAGACCGTAAATATCTTAGCTTTTAACGATTTTCATGGAAATCTTGAGCCACCAAAGCGTTATGTTGAAGCACCTAATCCAAACGATGCAACGCAGTCGGTTCGGGTTCCTGTGGGTGGAGTCAGTTACTTTGCCGATGCAATTAAAAAACTTAAAGCAGAAAATCCAAATAATGCTGTGGTTTCGGCAGGCGATTTAATTAGTGCTTCCCCACTTACCTCATCTTTATTTTTAGATGAACCGACCATTGAAGTCATGAATGATATTCAAATTGACTTTAATGCGGTAGGTAACCATGAATTTGACCGTGGTACAGATGAGTTACGTCGTTTGAAGAACGGTGGATGTCAGCAATACACGAGTACTACACCTTGCCAAATTAATAAAAACTTTAGCGGTGCAAAATTTGATTTTCTTGCAGCTAACGTAGCAATGAAAAATGATGCGAGCAAAACAATCTTTCCTGCCTATAAAGTCAAAACTTACGGCGGTATTCCAGTTGCATTTATTGGTTTAACCCTTAAAGCAACGCCGAGTATTGTTTCGGCAGCTGGCATTAAAGATGTGGAATTCCGTGATGAAGCTGATACGGTAAATGCCTTGATTCCTGAGTTACAAAAACAAGGGATTGAAGCAATTGTGGTTGTAGTACACGAAGGTGCCGCACCAGGTACTAAGTTTAATGAAAAAACATGTGATGGCTTAAGCGGCCCGATTTTAGGTATTTTAGATAAGCTTAATCCAGCGGTTGATATTGTTGTTTCGGGGCATACGCATCAATCTTATATTTGTGACTATGCTACAAAAAATCCGGCAAAACCGTTCTTGCTTACCTCAGCTGGACAATATGGCACGCTTATCACTGACATTAAGGTTGAGCTTGATGGTAAAACTGGTGATGTGATTAAAAAGGATGCTAAACAGGTTCCTATACAAAGTGAAGCCTACACATCTGGTACAACCACTGTAAGTCTTACAGATCTCTATCAAAAATTTAGCAAAACGCCAAGCATTGAGGCCATTTTAGATAAGTACCGCCAAGCTGTGACCACCATTTCAAGCCGTGTGGTTGGAACTGCGACAGCAGTTGTAAGTCGTACTCAAGTCGAAAGTGGTGAAAGCCCACTAGGGATTATGATTGCCGATGCTCAGCAAGCGTTTGCCTTAAAAGCAAGTAACCAAGGTTCTGACTTTACACTCATGAACCCAGGTGGTGTACGTGCAGACCTACTCATTAATAGCAGTAACCAGATTACCTTTGGCGATGTTTTTGCGGTTCAACCCTTTGGTAACTCTATTGTGACTTTGAGCTTAACTGGCAAACAGATTAAAGATGTACTTGAACAACAATGGTCTGGTGCAAATGCAAACTCACCTAGAATTTTACAGCCATCTAAAGAATTAAGTTATCAATATGCGGCAAATACTTCTGTTTCACCGCGGGCAAGTAATATTATGGTTGCTGGTTCACCATTGGTTGACAGTAAAGTATACCGTGTGACGGTAAATAGCTTCTTGGCAGATGGTGGCGATAACTTTACGGTATTAAAAGAAGGTCAAAACCGTGTAGGTGGTGGTCAAGATATTGATGCCCTTGAAAGCTATATTGCTAAGAATTCACCGTTAATTATTCCAGCTACAACTCGAATTAACGTCATCAAATAAGAAATTTAATAAAAAAAAGGACAGTTCAGGCTGTCCTTTTTTATCTAAACTTTTTATTCTGTATAGAGATTAAGCTCAATACTACTAATATCTGCTCCAGTATTTGCAAAAATAATTTCCATGACTTCATGAAGTAATTCATTAACTTTCTCATGCTCAAAGTTAGAGGCTTCTGATGTTTTAAGACAAATCAGATTACAGCTCATTTTATCTTTTCTAATTTTGTAGATGCTTTTGCTTTTTCCTAAGAATACTCTTTTGATGAGTTTGCGATTTTCAAATTCAGATAAAATTCTATAGATCGTTCCCAAGGTTATTTTATATTCATTTTTAATTTGAGCATAAATATTGTCTGCGCTTAAACCTTGTGGATTCTGATTTAAGATTTCAAAAACGTGTATTCTCGATTTTTTTATCGGTAGTCCGTTTAATAATGATTTTGAAGTTGCCGTCATGATTAATTAGCCTGAATATTTAGAAGTATAGAAATTCTTAAAATTATTTTGTCTATACTTACTTGAAAATTATGGGTATTTGTGGTTTAAAAAACAAAGCTTATTCCCCTATGAATAAGCTTTGAGCTTAGTTTTACCTTAGAAACTATAAGTCGCTTTTACAAAATAATTGCGTCCATAGAGTTTGGTGTTGAACGTTTTGTTTTTATCTTCTAGATCAACATCGGTCAGGTTTTTTACGCCATAGTCCAATGTTAAACGTGGTGAAAGTGGTGACGTAAATGTCACGTCGTAAGTTGTATAAGCTGGTAACTCTTTAGTTGCTGAGTACATTTGTTTACCCACATAACTTACGCCTGCATTTACCCGGAAATCTTCAACGGGTGCCCAAGAAATTGAACCATTAGCGAGCCACTCTGGTCGTTCAGTTAAATCTTTACCTGTAGTTTTGTTTTTTGCATCTAAGTAAGTTGCATTTGCTTTCACACCTAAATTATCTGTGAAGTCATAACCACCAGTGAGCTCAACCCCTTTGAGTTCTGCACGGCTTACATTGGTCCAAATTTTTCTAAAATCACCTTCTAAACGAGGGTCTCCATCACTTAAGGTAATCGCTTCAATCAGGTTCTTCACATCATTTTGGAAAACCGTAACTCCAGCATTCCAATTTGGTCGAGTCACAATTAAAGAAGCTTCATAATTCGTACTTTCTTCGGGATCTAAATTAGGGTTACCTCGAATATGACAACTACCGCCACATGAGATCATTGAATAATTGATATCTAACTGTGCTGGAGATGGAACCTTATATGCCTGTCCTACACCACCTTTAAGGATGACACCTTCTGCTAACTCATATGTTAAATACGCTTTACCTGTTGATTTTCCATCAAAGTCATCAAAATCGTCATAACGTCCACCTAAAGTTAAGGTCAGCGCATCGTTAATGTGGGTATCGTTTTGAACAAATACACCGTAGCTCTTCTGCTGGTTTTTTCCAGTGCCGATATAACTCACAACATCGGTAATTTTCTGATCTTTATAATCAAAACCAGCGGTGGCGTTATTCATCAGCCAATCAAAGTTAGCGAAAGCACGGCCAATTAAATTTTCTTGCTTATATTGACGACTTTGCGGTGCGTCATACTCACTGTCGTAGTCATAAATTTTGGCTGTTTCTTTACCAATGTATGCTTCTGTTTTACCCCATCCCCATTTTCCGCGGTGCGCAATGCCCACATTGGTACGTTTCATTTCTGATTCTTGAATTGAAGTTGCAGCATCTTGGGTAAGAGGTCGTTTATCGTTGTTATAACCCAAATCTAAATCTAAAGTTTGTTGATCACTAATATTCCAGCTTAAAGTACCGTTTACATTTTTAGTGTCTTTTTCTACAAAGTACGCCCCATCTGGATCTGGCTTACCATTTCGATACCATGCATCACGGTTATAGGCATCACCTGCCAAAGTAAAACTTAAATTATCGGTTAAACCGCCATATAAGTTAAACCCGTAACGGAATTGATCCTTACCATTGCCACGGTCTGCTCGGTTATATTGCCCAAAGATCGAACCATGAAGCTGCCCATCTTCGGCTTTTTTGGTAATAATATTGATTACCCCACCCATGGCATCTGCACCATAAAGTGATGACATTGGCCCACGAATGACTTCAACACGTTCGATACTATTTAAAGGAATTGCACTCCAGTCAAAGTCATTGCCTCGCCACATTGCTCCGTTTGATGACATGCGTTTGCCATTAAGCAAAATTAAAGTGTAGTTACCCGATGTGTTGAGCATTCCTCGGATAACAATTTTATCTTGTCCACTATTGTAGTTATAAACCCCAGCTTGTTTTTGTAAAACATCAGCAAGACTGAGTGCTGCACTACGTTCAATCTCTTCACTAGTAATCACACTAATCGATGCAGGTGCTTTATCAACATCTTGTTCTTTTAATGCTGCTGAAACCACAATGGTTTTAAGTTTTTGAACAGGTTCATTTTTATCAGATTTTTCTGTGTCCAAATTTGCTTGAGCCGCAAATGGAAGTAGTGTTGAGATGGCGACCACCAGCGCCTTTTTGGTTAATGTCATTTCTCGACCCCTCTGTTAAATAATAATTACCATATGATAATAATTATCATTTGTAATGATGGGATGCATCATATCCTCATGGCTTTCAAGGTTCAAGATAAAAATAAGTATTAATAATATAATGATAATCATTATTGTTTGTGGTGTAAAAAAGCGTTAATATTATACTTGCGTGTGCCTAAAAACCTATTTAAAACAAGCTTAAAGTAGACATAACAATGCTCTCTCGTTTTTTTATTTATCACCCTATCTTTGTTTGTGTCATTGCAATCACGATTCTTATTTTTGGTTTTTTTGCGACTTTGGCCATGCCTGTCGAACGCTATCCTAACCTTGCACCACCGAGTGTTTCTGTTGTTACCAACTATCGTGGTGCTGCTGCTGAAACTGTAGAAGAAAGCGTGACCCAAATTTTAGAACAACAAATAAAAGGTCTGGATAATTTGCTTTACTTTACGTCCTATAGTGAATCATCGGGAACGAGTAGCATTGATATTCACTTTAAAATTGGAACAGATATTGATAAAGCACAGTTACAAGTACAAAACCGAATTAATGGTGCGTTAAACCGTTTGCCAGAAGAAGTTCAAAGGCAAGGCGTAAACATATGGAAAACCACGGGTGATATGCTGCTTATTGTTGGGCTATATGATGAAACAGGAAAAGCCAGCAATATTGAGTTGTCTGATTATATGGTGAATCACTTTGAACAACCTTTAAGTCAGTTACAAGGAATTGGTGAGGTTGATGTTTTTGGTTCAAGTTATGCCATGCGAATATGGTTAAATCCAAATCAGCTTAGAAATTACCAACTTGTGCCGAGTGATATTGAACAGGCCCTCGAAGATTATAATACTCAAATTGCTGCGGGTTCGATTGGTGCAATGCCTTCCGCTTCCGACCAGAATATTTATGCAAAAGTAAAAGCAGGTTCACGTTTAAAAACAATAGATGATTTTAAGTCGGTAGTAGTTAAAGCGAATATTGATGGAAGCCTTGTTTATTTAAAAGATGTCGCGAGAGTCGAATTAGGTGCAGAAAATTATGAAAGTATTAATACGCTTAATGGTTATCCATCGGCAGGCCTAGGTATTTCTTTAAGCCCTGATGCCAATGCAATTGAGACTTCTGCTCTTATTAAAGAAAAAATGGCTCAGCTTAGCCAGCATTTACCAGCCGGATATAAAATTGTCTATCCAAGAGACAATACCCCCTTTATTGAAGAGTCAATTAAGCAGGTCATTATCACTTTGCTTGAAGCGATTGTATTGGTCGTGATCGTTATGTACCTCTTTTTACAAAATTGGCGCGCAACACTGATTCCAACCATTACGGTTCCTATTGTAATTAGTGGGACATTTGTGGTGTTGTATTTGTTTGGAATGAGCATTAACACCCTTACCCTATTTGCACTGGTTTTAGCGATTGGGCTGTTGGTGGATGACACGATTGTAGTGGTCGAAAATGTTGAACGACTTATGCATGAACAACAGCTGAGTGTACGTGAAGCTTGTTTAATGTCGATGCAAGAGATTAGCGGTGCATTGGTTGGTATTACACTGGTATTAACCGCAGTATTTATTCCAATGGCTTTTTTTAGTGGTTCGACGGGTATGATTTACCGTCAATTTTCTATTACCTTAGCGGCAGCCATGTTGTTATCGCTATTTGTTGCCATGACTATTACGCCAGCAATGTGCGCAGTTTTATTAAAAAAACATAATACAAAGCCAAAATGGGGAAAAGCGCTTGAGCTTGCTCTTCAAAAAGTCAGATCAACTTTTAGTTTTTTATCCGTTCGCCTAATTCAGTTCAAAGTTTTTTCCAGTTTGTTAGTTGTGGGCATAGCGGTTATTTTATTTATGATTTACCGCGGCTTGCCTACAAGCTTTATTCCTAACGAAGACCAAGGGCTACTTGCTGTTCCCTATAGTTTGCATAATAGTGCTTCGATGAGTCAGACCGAAGAAGTTGGAAAGCTCGTCAATCATTATTTCTTTGAACATGAAGCCAAAAATATTAATACCGTACTTGTGGTGAATGGACAAAATTTTTCAGGAAGTGGGCCAAATCTAGGCATGGCGTTTATTTCGCTTAAACATTGGAATGAGCGTAAAGGCGAAGCCAATACGGCGAGTGCTATTCGTGAACGCGCTCAAACTTATTTGCAAAAAAACTTGCCAGCCAAAGTGATGGTAGGAATGCCACCAAGCGTATCTGGTTTAGGACAGTCTGATGCTTTGGAACTTTGGCTTAGAGACGTAAATGGTCAAGGACGCGATGAGTTAATCAAGCAATATAAAGCCCTAGAAAAAGAGGCGCGGAACTATTCGGCCTTTGAAAATTTAAGTCCCCTTGTGAGTGAAGATAAAGCCGAAGTATTTATTCAACTCGATCAGAATAAGGCAAAAATGTTAGGAATTGATCAGCAAGCGATACGTTCAACTTTATCTACCGCTTGGGGTGGAAACTATGTTGGTGATTTTGTTGAAAGAGGTCGAATTAAAAGAATTATTATGCAGGGTGACTCTGAATTTCGCTCTAAACCCGAAGACTTAGCTTACTGGCATGTACGAAACAATACAGGTGGAATGCTTTCACTCGCGCATTTTGCTCAAAGTCAGTGGACTGGTGGACCGGAAGCTTTAACTCGCTTTATGGGATTAGCTGCTATACAACTTGAAGCGAATATCAGTCCAAGCTTTAGTTCAGGACAAGCCATGCAAGAACTTACGGATATGGTTGCTAAACAATCTGGTGTAGACGTTGCTTGGAGTGGCCTCTCGTTACAAGAGCAGCAATCTAATCGGCAGGCTATCTTTTTATATGTCATTTCTATTTTGTTTATTTTCTTATGTTTGGCAGCTTTATATGAAAGTTGGAAAGTCCCATTTATTATTTTATTAGGCCTACCTTTAGGAATTACGGGCACTATTATTTTTGCCAAGGTCTTTAACTTACCGAATGATGTTTATTTTCAAATTGCTCTATTAACGGGTATTGGCCTGTCTTGTAAAAATGCAATTCTAATTGTGGAGTTTGCGACCCAAGCGCTCAAACAAGGAAAAAGTAAAATCGACGCAGCAAGTGAAGCGTTAAAGTTGCGGTTACGTCCAATTTTGATGACTTCCCTTGCTTTTGGTGCGGGTGTTATTCCTTTAATTTTTGCGACAGGTGCAGGCGCTGCTAGTCGTTATGAAATTGGGATGAGTGTATTTGGAAGTGTTGTGTTTGGCACCTTACTTGTACCGCTATTTACAGTGTTTTTCTTTGTTATTATTCATAGTGTGCCAAGTTTTCAGTGGTCAATCAGCAAACTCAGGTTTACTCGAACTTTGAAATTTAACCGCCGTATTAAAAAAGATAATACCTCTTTCTAATTATTAAAATAAAAAAATGGCAGATATTAAATCTGCCATTTTTTATTCTTTCAATTTAAGCGACTAGCTTATCAATCCAAACTTCTAGTGTTGGTTGTTCGGCTAAATCTTCAAAGCTCACCTGTGCACCGTAAGCTTGCCATTTACCTACCAGTGTCATGAGGCGTACCGAATCAAGCCCAAGCATGAGTAAGTCATCATTTAACTGAATGTCTGATGCAGGAATCTGTAGCTGTTCACTCACTGCCAAGACAATACCTTCTTGGGTTAACGGCGATGCAGCTTGTTCAAGTTCCCAAGCTCGTGTGACTTGTTGGGTCGTCATGACTTGTGCGCATCGTGTACTAGCATATTTCAAAGCCATATCGTGCTCTTCACGACTAAAGTCAGCAAGTGCATCTCCACATAAAAACGGTTGAATGTTTAGCATAAAGGCTTCTGCTGCGCTCATGAGGCAGCCAATATGAGCATAAACACCACAAATAATGAGCTGATCACGATTTGACTCACGCATGAGCTGTTCAAGTGGAGAAAACTTAAATGCGCTATAACGCCATTTTGTTAAAACAGTATCATTTTTCTGAGGCGTAATTTCCGGCAAAATTTGGGTGATATTTGGATCATCTTTTAGACCACTTCCCCAGAAATCAGTTAATAACTGGCGATGTTCTGGCGTCTGGTTACCAGGCTGGGCGGTATAGACCACAGGGATATTAAACTTGCGTGCAGTTTCAATCAGTTCTTTGGTATTTTTAATGAGCTCTGGAATAGGCGCTTGAGTCTGATCATAAAAATCTAAAAAATATTGCTGCATATCATGAACCAATAAAACAGCGCGGTTGGTATGCAACTGCCAATGTGTTTTATTCGCCGTAAATTCATGCGCTTGGGGCATGCTGTAACTAGCAATTTTTGGAATACTCATCAAATTTTTCCTTTTTTACCTTTAAGCAAGAACATTGGTTTTAGTTTCAAGTTGTTGACGCAATCTTTTTTTGTCGATTTTTCCAAAGGCTGTGTATGGGAATTGCTCGATAAATTCCACGCGATCTGGAATTTTGTAGGTCGCAAGTCCATAGTCTTTAAGGTGTTGGCGTACTGACATCGCAAGACGAATTGGGCTTGGATCATCGCTTTGGGATTGCCATGCAACAAAGGCACAGCTTTTTTCACCCATAACCTCATCAGGCATAGCAACCAGTGCCGCTAGGCGAATTTGTGGATGAGTTAATAGAGCTTGTTCAACTTCTTCGGTCGCAATCTTTTCCCCAGCACGATTAATTTGTTCTTTAGAACGGCCTTCGACAACAATGCAGCCATCTTCACGAATACGAACTAAATCGCCAGTGCGATAAAAGCCGTCGGGAGTAAAAGAGCGCTCATTGTGCTCTGGTGCTTGGTAATAACCGCGAATGGTATATGGACCCCGTGTAAGCAAATGCCCCACTTGCCCAGCTTCTACTGGTTGATCGTTATCAGCTAGCACTAAAATTTCATCATCTTCTGAAATTTTTAAACCTTGGGTATGGATAATTTGCTCTTTGGTCATATCAAAACGGGTGTAGTTCACCAGCCCTTCAGCCATTCCAAAAACTTGTTGCAGATTGACCTTAAACTCATCAATCAGGCGTGAGGCAACTGCATCAGGTAATCGCGCCCCACCCACTTGTAAGCAACGCAATGTCGATAAGATTGGGTTTTGATCTTTTGCAGCTTTATCCATCCAAGGTCGAACTAATGCGGGAACAAGGCAGGCATCGGTAACACTATGTTTTTTTATTAATGGAAATGCCGTATCAGGACTTGGATCGGTTCCTAAAACGACCGCTCCACCTGCATAAAAAATACCTAAAGAACCAGCTGAGCTCATTGAAAAGTTATGCGCCGCAGGTAAAACCATGAGTAAGCGTGATGACTGGTCCAGACAACAGATTTTTGCGCTCTCACGAACACTGTAGAGGTAGTCGTCATGGGTACGTGGAATAAGCTTAGGAACCCCAGTACTTCCACCAGAAAGCTGTAAAAAAGCAACTTGATCTGCCGTAGTCGGCGAGATCGCCTCATCCAAAATTTTTGTTTCTTTTAATAGGTCTTGAATGGCAGCAAAGTTACCAGCATTTCCAAGTACAAATACATGTTGTAAGCAAGAAGCTGTTTGCTGAAGCTTTTCGGCAAGTTCTCTGTAGTCAAATTTTTGTGCACCAAAATCAGCACAGAAATAAGCTTTTGCTTGAGTCTGTTTGAAAAAACTACTGAGTTCTGCATAGCGATGTGCAGGTAAAGACATTACTGGTAGTGCACCAAGCCGAATAAGTGCAAAAAATAAAACATAAAACTGATAGTGGTTCGGCATTTGTACAACTGCTTTGTCACCCGCATGTAAGCCGTGTTGATATAAATGGCTTGTACAGCAATCGACTAAATAATCAAACTCAGAGTAAGTAACGGCTTTTTCACCATCATAGATTGCAATATTTTTCGGGTACTTTTGAGCACTTTCTCGCAAGAAGTCACTCAAGTTTTGCCCAATCCAATAACCTTTTTTACGGTAAATCTCAGCGAACTCTGCTGGATATGGCACAGCACCATCCAAATAAACTTGTGTTGTCATGTGTTTGATCCTTGGATTGGCAATTGATTGGGTGAAATGTGGAATCCGTCCAGCACAGTACGGAATTTTGCGGCAGTTTCAGCATGTTCAGCTTGCGGACGAGAAGCTTCCACAATGCCTGCACCAGCAAATAAACGCGCAATATTTTGATAAATTCGTGCACACCGAACGGTTACCGACCATTCACCATTACCTTGTTCATCTGCCCAGCCCATGGTTCCTGCAAAGAGTTCACGATTAAATGGTTCAAGTTGCTGAATTAAATCTTTGGCTACTGGGCTCGGTTCGCCACAAATTGCAGGCGTTGGATGTAAGCGTTCAATGAGATCAAATACATGGGTGTCGGCTTGTTTTAACTCACCAGTAATATGTGAAGCCAAGTGCCAAAGACGTTTGGTACGAATGAGGGATGGTTGCTTAGGAACATGTAATTGTTTGCAAAAAGGTGTGAGCTCATCTGCAATCATTTCGATCACAAGTGCATGTTCACGTTGATCTTTTTGTGAAGCGAGTAATGCTCTGGCGTTATTTTGGTCTAGGGTTGGATCGTCATCACGAGCCAATGTGCCAGCAACCGGTTTACTCCAGATTTTTGTATTTTGCTTTGCAATTAAAAGTTCTGGGCTTGCACCGACAAACCAACCTTCACTTTGAGGATGTCTCGCAACAGCGTAGTTATAACCTTCAGGATTATGTTTGGCTAAATTGAAAAATAAGTCTGAGACTGGAATATTTTGTTCATATTCAAGTTGTAAAATGCGCGCTAGAACAGCTTTATCCAGTTTCTTTGCCTGCATTTGCTGAACCAGATATTCAACTTGCTGCTGATAATGTTCACCTAACGGGAAATAATCAACCTTGTTTAATCTTAAAGAACTAAGATCTATATCAGATTGTGCATAGAGGACCTTCTGACATATTTTTGCATTTTGCATGAGCATTAAATTGACATCTGCTGCCGAGCAAAACGGCAGTCCGCCCATAATTTTGACGTCTTTATAACCGTCGTTAATTGCTTGCTGTAATTGAATTCGCGCTTCTTGTAGCCAGTCTTTTAAAAGGCTATTTTTAGCGACCTGAATATCTTGTAATTTCTGATGACTATTGATTGTGTATTCTGGTGTAGTAAAAATAAAACCCGCATCATGTCCGCACTTTAGAACCTCTTGAGCAAGTGCAACGTGGCTTTCAGTAAAATTTTCTCGTTGGATAAAATACGGATGTTGTGCCGACATCTCGTGACTCCTTATACCGTTATTTTGTTGTAATGAATGAGTGTTTAAACGCCTAAAGTGGCTCCCCCATCAACCACAATTTCTTGCATGGTAATTTGTGCTGCCTGATCGGAAAGTAAAAAGCTGACTGTATTTGCAATGTCTTCAGGCTGGGCTAATTTTCTTAAAGGAATGCCTGTGCGGTATTGGCTTAAATCGCCATCAATTACCGCTGGTGGCGGTGTATTGTCCGTCCACAACTGCTGTTGCATTTGGGTTAAAGTTGAGCCCGGTGAAACAATGTTGAGTCGTACCTGATGAGGTGCGATTTCAAGTGCAAGATTACGGCAGTAATGGCTCAGCGCGGCTTTACTTGTAGCGTACATGCCCAGTTGTATCCGTGGCATACGTGAACTATTTGAACTAATCGTGACAATACTTCCCTGTTTTTTTTCACAAAAATGTTTGGCAAGTTGCTGACTAATCGCAATAGGTGCCATGACATTTACCGCAAAAAGTGTTTCCCAATCTTCTGTTTTTGCTTCAAGCATAGAACGTATAATCAAGACACCTGCTGCGTTCACTAAACCTGTAATGTTGTGCTTTTCTAAAAGATCGGCAATAAGCTTTTGAGTAGCTTGTTGCTGTGTAATGTCCTGTGAAATGCCTTGCCAACGTAAACATTCATCTGATGTCAGATTTTTGCTGATTTCCCATTGTTCTGGGTTTTCCTGCCGGTCAATACCGATCACTTGATACCCTTGTTGCAATAATTGCTTTGCAATAGCAGCTCCGATACCTCTTGCAGCGCCTGTGACTACGATGGTAGAGCTCATGTTTAACTCCCGTCTGATTTGTTCACTAAATTGCACAATATAATTGCAAATAATTATCATTATTATCAAGGGCGATAAATATCAAACATCAGATTACAATCTAAATTAAGTTATTTATTAACCATAATTTCAAAGTAAGCTATTGTTTTTAATTAATATTAATAAAAATCATCTTTTTTTATTGATTATAATGATAATTGTTTTCATTTACTAATGAGAATCATTCTGATAATTTGACCGCGCTTTCTTGTCGATATGGATTCAATCATGAAGCCATTTTCTATGCCCTTACACCCCTTGTTTCAACAATCAAATGTTGGATGTGAAACTTGGTGGAATACCGTTAAAAAATTAGGTAATCCCCTTGTTAGTGTGCAAACAAAAAATAAAACTTCTTGCACTTTTGTTTGGCGCAAACCCCAGCACGAAGAGTGTTGCTTCGTTTATATCGATGTCTATTCACAAAGCCCATCTATCTATCAAAAGTGGAATCGTTTTAGCCATATAGCTGGGACAGATGTGTACTTTTTTGAAATAGAGCTCCCTGTGGCGTGGAACGGTAGTTATGTTGTAGTTACAGCTAGTGAGGAAGCACCACAAACAAATTGTGCGGCAACGCGACGATCATGGTGGCAAACCCAGCTTAAACAAAATGCTCAGATTGACTCATTAAGTCATCAGCAGTTTTATAGCGGACACTTGGCTCGTTACATTAATCAAGTTCAACTCGAAAAGACAAAACAATTACTCGCCACTCCTTGCTCTATTACAAAGACTTTTCAGTGGTCAAGTGTGTTATGTGAACAAGACTATTTAGTTGATATTTTTATTAGCGGTCAGGTAGTTCCAAAGCCATTACCACTCGTTATTTTTCTTGATGGGCAAGTCTGGAGTCGAGAGCTTTCAATTCTTTCCGAAATTCGAGATTTAACCAATT
Organism: Acinetobacter calcoaceticus; assembly: GCF_900520355.1. Classification (NCBI taxonomy): domain Bacteria; kingdom Pseudomonadati; phylum Pseudomonadota; class Gammaproteobacteria; order Moraxellales; family Moraxellaceae; genus Acinetobacter; species Acinetobacter calcoaceticus. Next base: position 1,973,526 of record NZ_LS999521.1, read on the forward strand.
TAAAAAAACTCCGTCCAGCTGCATACGTATTTATCGATAGTTTAAACAGCCAACAACGTATAAAAGATTATGGTTGCCATGATGGATTTAGTCTGGCGCTTGTAAATGAATTATTAGAAATTCTTTTAGAACAATATTCATTTATTTCAACAATAAACATCACTTTATGCGGTCAAAGTTTAGGTGGTTTATGTGCTTTGCATAGTGCATTACTTTTCCCAAAAGTTTTTACATCGCTAGTTTTGCAGTCTGGCTCTTATTGGTGGTCAGATTTTTCTAACAGCGCTTTGGGACGAAACCATGCAGGTAACCTTTTAGAACTACTCAATTTATCTCATCCATTACCAAAAACAACTCAAATTTATATCAGTGCAGGCACGTATGAAACCGATATGCGGGACGATGCCCACCAGCTTTATCAACAATTGCAATCATTCAATCAAGTGAGTTTTCAAACTTTTTCAGGCGGCCACGATGCGGTGAACTGGCGTGCAGACTTGCTTAAGGCATTGCAAAAAATTCTTTCACTATAACCATTTGTTTCATCAAGGATAACAATATCATGAGCAACTTACAGGAAAACTATATTAATCCTTTCGATAATGAAAGTTTGTCTTTTCAGGTTTTAAAAAATCAGCAAGGTGAATTCAGTTTATGGCCAGCCCAACATCAGGTGCCATCAGGTTGGGACGTTCAACATGGTCCAGATACACGGGCTTCGTGTATTGCGTATGTAGAAAAGCATTGGGTTGCGATTAACCCCTTTCAGCAAGCGTAAAGGAGTATTGTCATGAATCAGGCATTAAATAATGAATTTACTTCCGATATTTCACAACCAGCTCGTTTTGAATTGGCATCTACTCAACTCGGTATTTTTCTTGCCGATCATTTAAGTTTTATTGAAGACTTATATACGATTGCACACTGCTTAGAATTACCAAAATCTATTGATATTTCAGTGTTTAAGCAAGCAATTCAAATGGGTTTAAATGAAGCTGACACTGTGATTGCTTCATATTCATCGGATCCGGCACAGCCCTTTATTGAACTTAATAAGCAAATGCAGATTCGAATCGAAGAATTTGATTTTTGCCATTTAACCCCTCAAAAAGCTCAGCAACGGTTATGGGATTGGATGCCATCTGACCGCCAATGCGCTAAATCACTTAAAGCTGGTGAATCTCAACTGTTCCGTCAGGTGTTATTTACTACACACGACAAAGTGTATTGGTATCAACGTTATCATCACATCATGCTTGATGGTTTTAGCATGATTAACCTCACAAAACGAATTGTTGAGTTATATCAACAATTACAAGCTGGAAAAGACCTTAGTTCTTCACCTTTTATTGATATTAATGATGTCATCTTAGAGCGTCAGGCTTATGAAAATAGCCATCAATTTAAAATAGACCAAGCTTTTTGGAAGGCTTACTGTGAAGACTTGCCTAGTCCTATTAGTTTAAGTACACACCACTTAGCCTCGAAAACAACAGCCCAATTTGTTAAGCACCAGCTGCGTTTTTCTACAGGAATTTTAGAGCAAATTCAGGCTTTAGCAGCACAATTAAAATTAGCTTTGAATGACATGATGATGTCATTGTCATTACATTATATTTACAAAATGACAGATAAAGCCGAGTTGGTTAACGGTATTCCATTTATGCGCCGTTTAGGCTCAAAAGCAATTCGCTCAACATTACCGACCGTAAATGTATTGCCTGTGAAGTTTAATGTGGCTGAAAAAGACAGTTGGGTGAGCTTGGCTCAACATGTTCAAAAACAATTACGACAAATTCGTCCGCATCAGAAATATGATGCTGAACAAATTTTAAGAGATTTAAATAGTATCAATATCCATGAACGAATGTATGGTCCTATTTTAAATTATAAAGCTTTTGATCAAGACTTGGTGTTAGATGGTGAAAAGGTCAAAACCCATCATATCTCAACAGGACCCATTGATGATTTTGAGTTTTCTTTTATCGTTCAAGATCATGAACTCATTATCGAATTACGTGCGGATGCGCAGCGTTATACTCAAGATGAGTTACTCATGCATGGTCAGCGTATAACGCTGCTATTAGAGCAGACTTTATTACAACCAGAGCATCCATGTAGCAATTTTAATATTACGACGCCACAAGAACTTAGTGCGCTCACAAAAAGCGGTATAGGCCCTCGCGTTAACCATCCTGAACAATATAATAATGTTCTAGATCTCTTCTATGAACAAGTTCAAAAGTATCCGGAACGTATTGCAATTATTAGTGGTGAACGTCCGAATCTACAACAACTTAGTTTTTCTGAACTTGCAATTCGGGTGAACCAACTTACCCGTTTTTTACAGGAAAATGGCGCAAAAAAACATACGGTTATTGCGGGTGCTATTCCACGTTCTATCGATTCAGTTGTTGTGATGCTATCGGTATTAAATTCGGGTGCAAGCTTCTTACCACTCGATTTAGATTACCCAATCGATCGTATGCAAATGATGTGTGAAGATGCCAATCCATTGTTTGTGCTTACAACACAGGCGCTGTCAACCCAATTACCTCAAAATATTCAGCAAGTACATCTTGACCATATTGATGTTCAAAAGCAGATTCAACAACAAGAAACAAGTGATATTCCTACCCAGAGTCGTAATTTCGATTTTCAGGATGTGGCTTATGTGATTTTTACATCAGGCAGTACCGGGCGTCCAAAAGGTGTTATGAACACACATGGTTCGCTACTCAACCTGATTTTATCGCATAAACCTACAATTTATTGGCCTGTACTTAATGCTGTAGAGCAGCGTTTTCCTGATCGTCCATTACGCGCAGCACATACACACTCTTTCTCATTTGACTCTTCTTGGTTGCAAGTTTTCTGGATGTTATGGGGACAAGAGCTACATATTTTTGATGAAAACATGCGCCGTGATGCATTTGGCTTAGTTCAGGAAATTCAGCAACGACAAATCGATACACTCGATTTACCGCCGTCTTTTTGCGCCCAAATGATTACCAATGGCTTATTTGCAGATGGTAAGCATCACCCAAGCCTGATTTTAATTGGTGGTGAAGCTGCGCCTTTAGCTTTATGGCAACAGCTTAATGCTCAGCCAGAGCTTTTTGCACATAACTTATATGGCCCAACAGAGTATACGGTTGATACTTTCCGTGCAGAATTAAAGCACACATCACGTCCAGTCATTGGTAACCCAATTGGTAATACTCAAGCATATGTACTTGATCGACATTTACAGCGATGTGCCACTGGCGTGATTGGTGAGCTTTATATTTCTGGCTTTGGTATTGCTAATGGTTATTTAGGTCGTGCTGACTTGAGTGCTGCTCGTTTTGTTGCCAATCCATTTGAATATGGGCAACGCATGTACCGTACGGGTGATTTGGTGCGTTGGAATACGGCTGGCAAGCTTGAGTTTATGGGACGCTGCGATGACCAAATTAAAATTCGCGGTTATCGGGTTGAAATTGGTGAAGTTGAAAATGCGCTTTCCGTTTTACCAAATATTGAAAGTGTTGTCGTCATTGCAGAGCCAATTAATAACAGCCATCGTTTGCTCGGTTATTGTGTGGTCAAAGACGTTGAACTTGATGAAAAAATAAGTGAGCAATTAAGTCAGCAGTATTTAAGTCAGTTACGTCAAAATTTACCTGAATATATGGTGCCTTCAGCCCTCACAGTCATGGCTGAATTTCCCCGAAATGTAAGTGGTAAGGTTGATAAAAAAGCCCTACCGCGTCCGAAGGTTCGCAGTCATAGTCGTATGGCAGAAACACCTGAACAGAAGCTTTTATGTCAGATTGTCGCATCTGTGCTGAAACTAGATTCTATTGGGATTGATGACGACTTCTTTATGACAGGTGGCGATAGCATTTCTGCCATTATGGTGTGTACTCAACTACGGCAGCATGGTTACAGCTTAAGACCAAGTGATGTATTCCAATTCAAAACAGTTGCTGCTCTGGTACCTCATCTGACACGTTTAGATGAGCAACAAACAGCCATTTCAAAACCTTTATTTTCAGCAGACCTAGAACAAAAGGTTCGAGAAAAATATGGCAAAAATAGCACGATTCTACCTTTACTTCCTTTGCAAAAAGGCATGCTGTTCTTATCTCAAATAGAAAATAAATCGAATTATAATGCCTTTACCCGTCTTAGCTTAAATGGAGACATTGATCCGGTACGTTTGCAGCAAGCGCTGATTGCCGTACTAAAACGTCACCCTCAATTAGGTGGACATTTTGATAGCGAATTAGCTGAAGAACCTGTTTTTATCTATTCATTGCACCCTACTCAAGCTTGGCCAGTTCAATTTTGTTCGGTCACTCCCGATTTGCTTGAGCAAACCATTCAAGAGGTATTACAACAACCGATTCACCTCGACCAACCCTATGGTCTGATTCGGGCAACTTTAATTCAACATGCTCCTGAACAATCAGAACTCTTGATTATGGTGCATCATCTGCTAACCGATGGCTGGTCAACTCCACTGTTTTTACAAGACTTTATTAAGGCCTATCAGCAAACTAACCAACAATTGCCAGTGCTTAAACATAGCTATGAAACGGTGATTAAAGCCTTATCTGGACGTGATCATGAAACGTCAAAAGTAATATGGCAACGTGATTTAGCTGATTTGCAGCCACTTATTTTATTTAATCAACCACAGCAAGCTGTACAGGAAACTTCATATCGTTTAAGTGCTGAGTTGGGTGCGAAACTTCAACATAAATTACGCCAACAAGGCATCACACTCAATGTCTTCATGCAAATGATCTGGGCAATGACTTTAAATATTTATGTTCATCGTGAAGACATTGTATTTGGAACTCCTGTTTCTGGGCGTTCAGCACCTATCAATGGTTTAGAGCAACAAATCGGATTGTTTTTAAATACTATTCCGGTACGTGTACAGTTGAACATGCAGCAAACACTTTGGGAACAATTAGCTCAGTTACAGCAATTGCATGTTGAACATTTAGAACACGACGGTTTAGGACTGGGTGCAATTCAACAATTAATGGAGCAAGGTAATCTTTTCGATAGTTTGTTAGTCGTAGAAAATTACCCAGATAACCAATATTTACAGCAAAAACTTGGCGATGCGGCTATTTCTAAGCTCACAAATCGCGGTTATAGCCATTATCCGCTTGCGTTGTTAGTCATCCCTGATCATCAAATTGAATTACTACTCGAGCAACGTGGTGTAATCGATCAGCCAGAACATTTCCTACAGCGAATGGTTCAATTTATTGAAATTGCATTAAATGAACCAGAAACGGCTTTAGGCCACTATCGCTTACAATTGGCTGAAGAGCGTGAATTAATCCAGAAAACGAATCAAACTCAGTATTATGTTCGCCCAACAACATTACAGCAATTACTCAGAGAGCAAGCTCGAATTACTCCTGAACAAACGGCGTTATGTGATGAAGCTCATCAGCTCAGTTTTAGTGAAGTCCGATTACAAGTTTGTGCTTTAGCACAGCAACTACAACTTGCAGGTGTACAGGCTGGAGATATTGTTGCCGTTGCCCTACCAAGGTCGGTCAAACTGAGTATTGCTATTTTAGCGGTGATTGAAGCAGGTGCAGCTTATTTGCCACTCGATTTACAACATCCGACTGAACGTATCAAATTTATGTTGCAAGATGCTAAATCTAAACTTTTGATTGGTGAACAAAAAGATCTAACAGCTATTTCTCAACCATCAATAGCCACCTTTGCTTTCGATCAATTGTTTGATGAAACAAAAGTTGATTTAAGCAGCTATAAAACGACAGTCATTACCCCACAGCATCCGGCATATTTAATCTATACCTCAGGTACAACAGGTCAGCCGAAAGGTGTCATGGTTTCTCACCAAGCCATTGTGAACCGTATTTTGTGGATGCAATCAGAGTATCCACTCTCAGCAGCCGATACGATTCTGCAGAAAACGCCATGTACTTTTGATGTTTCTGTATGGGAATTTTTCTGGTCATATTTGGTGGGCGCTCGATTAGCTATGGCACCTGTGGATGCACACCGTGACCCATTGGCATTATTAAATCTCATTCAAAAATATCAGGTAACGACATTACATTTTGTACCATCAATGCTGGCTGTCTTTGAAAATGCTGCTACCGAAATTTTATCTCTTACTCAGCGTCAAAGTTTACCAATCCGCCGAGTGTTCTGTAGTGGTGAGGCATTACCAACGGCTTTAGCAAAATCATTTACTGAGCACTTTAGCTGTGAGCTACATAACTTATATGGCCCAACCGAAGCTGCGGTAGATGTGAGTTATATGGATGCAACGTTGGGATTACATCCTGAAGAAAGTAGCGTTGCAATTGGTTATCCGGTCTGGAATACGCAGCTTTATATTTTAGATCAATATTTACGCCCTGTTCCTGTTGGAGTGGACGGTGAGCTTTATTTAGCAGGTAACCAACTCGCCATGGGTTATTTACATCGAGCAGACCTAACAGCAACACGCTTTGTGGCAAACCCGTTTGTCGCAGGTCAAAGAATGTATCGCACCGGAGATATTGCCCGTTGGCATGCAGATGGCAGTATTCAATATATGGGCCGTGCAGATGATCAGCTAAAAATACGAGGGCAACGGATTGAACTGGGTGAAATTGAGCAACAGCTACGTTTAGCCAGTGGGTTAGATGATGTGATTGTCCACCCTATTGTTTCTGAGCAAAATAAAGTAGACGTTCAACTAGTTGCTTATTTGCAAACAGCGACATCTGTTGACATTGATCAGTTGAAGAAACGTATTGCGAAACAGCTTCCTGCTTATATGTTGCCAACACACTATATGTTAGTTGAGCAATTCCCATTAAGTCATAATGGTAAACTAGATCGTAAAGCACTACCGCGACCACAACTTGATACTTCAAATACAGAAAAACAGTACGCCACAACTGCTTTTGAACATGAACTGACAAGTATTTTCCAGCAAGTTTTAAATACAGATCAAGCGATTGGTGTGAACGAAGATTTCTTTGCCATTGGTGGACATTCCATTTTGGTCATGAAGCTTGCAATTGAAATCCGAAAAGTATTTAAGCGGACCATTCCAATTGGTCAGTTGATGAGTCATGTGACTATTCAGCGTTTAGCGGCTTTGCTTCTTACACAAGAACGTTTGGAAGAAGTTGAACAAACTGGTATGCAACCTGTTTTACCAATCCGTTCTGGCTCTGGGCATCCATTATTCTGTTTCTTCCCAGGTTCTGGTTCGGCATGGCAATACACTGTGCTTAATCGTTATTTGCATTCAGACTTACCAATTATCGGGTTGCAGTCACCTCGCCCAGATGGCCTATTGGCAAATAGCGTTGATATGGATGAGTTGGTTGAAAAACAACTTGAGATTATTCGTAAGCAACAACCGACAGGACCTTATACCCTATTAGGTTATTCACTTGGCGGCACAGTCGCTTATGCGGTTGCAGCAAAGTTAACTGAACAAGGTGAAAAAGTTGATTTTCTCGGCTTGTTAGACACTTACCCTGCCGAAATTCATCAGTGGTTAGATTTATCTGTAGAAGAAATGAATGCTGAAGCCGAACAGGAACAGCTTCAATTCTTCAATGATATTCTGGTCGATGCAGATACGGCGCTAAACGAAGAAACTCGCCGTTTACAAGAGGATATTTTTGCAAACTATCGTGATGCAGTCCGTTTATTAAAACCTTATAAAATGCCGCACTTTGAAGATGAACTACATTTAATTGTTGCTGAAAAAGATTTACTTCCATATATCCAACCAGAACAACAATGGTCGCCTTTAGTTAAAAAGCTCAATATTGTTCGCCTAAGTGATGCAGACCATACCGATTTATTATCTCCGCAGCAGCTTGAAACCCTTGGCCCAATTTTAAATCGCATGATTTGTCAGGCACGCGATTTAGAGGAGCAAATGCCATGAGTTTTAAATCAATATTGACCGATTTTAGTCTTTTAAAACGTAATGCTCATTTTCGACATGTATTTATTGCGCGCACGTTGTCCCTGCTGACGATTGGCATGCTTGTGGTTGCTATTCCCAAACAAGTCTATGACTTAACTGGTAGTTCGTTAAATGTTGCTGTTGCAATGGCCTTTGAAGGCGTTGCGATGTTTATTGGGTTGTTACTCGGTGGTTTGCTGTCAGATAGAAAAGATCGAAAATGGCTGATTTTATTGGCGCGCAGTGTTTGTGGTTTGGGTTTTGCAGGGCTTGCGATTAATGCCATGTTTGAGCATCCTTCGCTCTATGCCATTTATTTTCTCTCAGCATGGGATGGCTTTTTTGGTGCTTTAGGTGTAACCGCAATGATGGCGATTATGCCTGTGATTGTAGGACGTGAAAATATCGTACAAGCCCGTGCCATCAGTATGGTATCCGTACGACTTGCTACCGTTATTTCACCAGCAATCGGCGGTATTTTAATTGCGGCTAGTGATGTAGCAACCGTGTATTGGGTCTCAACAGTGGGTACTTTACTCACTGTGTTTTTATTGATGGGGCTACCTGCACTTAAACCGCAACATGCAACTAATGGTGAGAGTCCTCTTCGTCAATTAGCTCAAGGGTTTAAATTCGTTTTCAAAAACAAAGTGGTTGGCAGCACGATTTTAATTGGAACATTGCTTAGCTTTAGCAGTGCTATTCGCATTATTTTTCCACAAATGGCAGATGAAATCTTTCACGGCGGCGCGTTTGAACTCGGTCTTATGTATTCGGCCGTACCTTTAGGTTCAACCCTAGGTGCCTTACTCAGTGGATGGACAACACGATTACTCCGACCAGGCTTAGTCATGCTCTACACGTGTCTAGGTGTCTTTAGCTGTATGATTATGATTGGGCTTTCACCTTGGCTAATCGTGACTTTACCAATTTTATGTGTTTTCGGATATTTAATGTCGATTGCCAACTTGCTTCAATACAGCATTGTGCAAGGACACACGCCTGATGAATATTTAGGCCGTATTAATGCAATCTGGCTCGCGCAAGATGCGTTAGGCGATTCGATTGCCACAACAACTTTAGGACTTTTAACGCGGTTTTTACCAATATCAGGAAGCATTCTCTTCTTCGGAATATTAAGTTTTGCGGTAGGATTTATGTTCTTATTCAATTCTCAAGATATGCGTGAAACGGGATTTCAAGATCCTAAACTACAAGAAAATTAAGTCATAACTTAAAAGAAGGCAATTCGTTGCCTTCTTTTTTTTAAGCAGAACTACGGAAAAACCCAAGTCATAATATGGTCTTGTTCTACGGCCCAACCACCTTGATATTTTTCTAAGAGTTGATAGCGATTTCGTATTTCTGGTGCAAAAGCTAAAAGTAATTTTTGGTTTTCAAAATCAATATCGACTACCGATGCTTCTAAAAAGTCGATGTATTGTTTAGCTAGAGGATATACAGCTTTATATAAGCTTTCTTTAACAGAAAAAATTAAGCTCACAAATTGAGCAAAATCAATACATTCAAAGACTTTAACTTTCCAGAGTTCAAATTCAGAAGGCGTTAAAATAAGATGCGCACTCTCTTGAGCAAATTCAGAGCTTACCCAGTGTTCGATATCAATTCCTAAATAACTGGCTTTGTCGGATAGCGCAACGATTAACTTATTTTGTGAATGACTAATACTACCCAAAACATGAGTTGGCCAGACGGGCAAATGTTCGTGCATAGACGTTAGTGGCTGATCTAAACCAAAATGATGACTTAAAACAGCTTGAGCCAATATCCTTCCATATAAATACTCATGTTGGCGTTTAGGGTGCGCTTGAGCAATCAGTTTTGGGGGTTTTAGCTGCTGATCTATATGTAAATGCAATGTTTTTGATAAGTCTAAACCATAACAATAGAATGGCATTTTAAATAAAGTTGGTTTAGAGATTTCAAAAATTAACTTACAAAGAGACTCAGGAATATATAAATAATCACACACAACATTTGACATCAAGTAAATAATTTTTAACGAGTTATCTCCTATCTTATCGCATGGCAATAAAGTGATAAATAATTATATTTATCATTTGATAATAATTATTATTTACTTATACTATTGGATAAATTTTCCCCTTAATTTATTTAAAAATATTGATCATGAAACTTATAGGACTTTTTTTGACCCTGTTGGGAGCAGTCAGTATCTATTGTAGTCATAGCAACCAAAACCTGTTATCTCAGCATCTTCCCACTCTATTTAAGTATTTAGGCCTATTGTTTTTAGTCATTGGATTAATTGCACTCTTTGCCAGCTTACCCAAAGTTGTTGCCGCTTTTTGTTGGTTCATGCTTATCATTTTTGCATGGTCGTTCCTTCCTTTTATGGCGCTTTTTAAACGGAAACTGGTTTCATGAAAGCTAAAATTCAGTCTCCTATTCAGCCAGATTGGTGGAGTAAAACTTTTGCTGGTGGTGTTCTAGGGCTAAGCCTTGCCATTGCTTTTGGCAACCTGATTGTTTTATTGGGGCAGCCTTATATTTCAATGGACCTTTTGGCCCAATTAGGCATGTGGAGTATTCCTTGGGTTTGGATGCCAATTATGTTTGGCACCTATTTCTTTGTGACAGGAAGACAAGCAATGGTTTATTTATTTGTTGCCAACGTACTGGCTTATAGCTGTGTGTTTCTAATTCGGGGTTAAATAATGAAAGTACGTTCGGATATCATGAAACTTGCAAAAAGCATGCATACTTGGGTGGGTGTATGTGCAGGGATTTTACTTTTTATCTGCTTTTTTGCTGGCGGCCTCAGCATGTTTCAGCACCATATTAGTAAGTGGGCCACACCAACGCAGCAAGTTTTACCTAAAGTCTCACCCGACCAATATAATGAGCTGATTCAGAAAGTACAGACTGCCTACCCTGCAACCCAACAAGGCTTTACTCTCAATTTATCGTCGAATGAATTTCACTATGCGCCCATTACGTGGAGTGAACATGGACGTGGAGATAGCTTTAATGCTGCTCAGTCCACGTGGATGGCCAGCTTAGATGAAAAAGGTCAGTTAATTGTTGCTCAAGAAAACTTATCTAAAGCGGGCTGGCTGATAGAACAGTTACATGAAACAGCAGGTATACCGGGCATGGCAGGCCATCACGGATTGGGTCTCTATGTGATGGGTGTAGTTTCGATTTTATATTTTCTTGCTCTGCTTTCGGGCGTAATTATACTTTTACCGACCTTAGTAAAGGATTACTTTGTTATTCGCCCAGGCAAGAATAAAAAGCGCTTTTGGTTAGATGCACATAACGTAATTGGAATTACCAGCCTACCTTTCCATATCATTATTAGTATTAGCGTTATTGTCTTTGCTTTTCATGACTTTTTTTATGATGCGATTGGACAACTTGCACTCAAAGGACAGCCTGTTTTTCAACGTTCGCCTCCTGCACTTATTCAACCAAAACAAACACAAATTGATGTGCAGCAAATATTAGCTCAAGCCAAAAAAGTTGCGCCTGAATATTCAGTTGACTATATCCAGTTCAGTGGTCTCGATAAACCTGAAAAAGCCAATGCACGAATTGCCCTTTATAGTTCAGATCAGATGTTGCGCGGTGCGAATCATGACTTTATGCGGATGAATCCATATGCAGTTGAGCACTTTAATCATAAAGGCATTAACACGCAGACGGATGCAGGTAATAAGTTAATCAACGCCATGTTTAGCCTACATTTTGGAAGTTTTGGTGGTACGGGTGTACGCTGGATCTATTTTGTTTTAGGTGTTGGTGGAGCTTTCTTATTTTATACAGGTAATATTCTTTGGGTGGAAACTCGTGCTCGTAAGCAAAAGCGTGCTGAAGACCCAGTTCCAGTGCAGCGCAAAGATGTGGTGTTCCTTGCGAACTTAACCATAGGTGCATGTTTAGGATGTGTTTTAGCTGTAGTGGGCACCATGTTGAGTAGCCGTTGGCTTTTCGCAGCATTCAATATTGAAAGCATGAATCACCTTTTTATGTATGGTTATTATGCAATTTTCTTACTGACTTTGATTTACACCTTTGTCATTGGCTATGCAAAAGCTTTACCTCAACTGCTATTAACCTTAGTTTTGGCGTTATTTGCGATTCCTCTAACCTCTCTTACAGCCTACTTAATTCCACAAAGTGGTTTATGGGTTCATGGTGGAGAAATTTTGGTGGTTGATGTCTTAGCTGTCATTTTTGCTTTTGCTTTTTGGCGTTTTTATCAGCAAGCTCAAGATCGTCTAAAATCTGCTCCACTGGGCAGTTTATGGGCTGGCTAATACAATAAAGCCTAATCAACCAGACTGAAATAATGTGTGAAATTTGAAGAATTATAAAATCCACATTGTTTCGGTCAGTTGTTTAATTTCTTGAATATCATGACTCACATAAATCATCGGAATTTTTATTTCCTGTTTTACCTTTTGAAAAAAAGGAATAATTTCAGCTTTATGTGCGGCATCTAATGCTGATAAAGGTTCATCAAGTAATAACAGCTTTGGTGAATATAACAATGCTCGACCTAGTGCCACGCGCTGCTTTTCCCCACCTGAAAGTTTGATAGGCATACGTTCTAGCAAGTGCTCTAACTTTAATAATTCAATAATGTAATCTGCTTCAAAGTGACGTTCTTGTTGGGATAGATGCTTAAGACCAAATAATAAATTTTGCTTTACCGTTTTATGCGGAAAAAGCTGAGCATCTTGAAAAACCAATCCAACATGTCGCTTTTGGGTGCTCAAATTAATTTTTTGATCGGAATCAAACCATGTTTGATCCTGTATTTTAATGAGTCCACTGCGCGGAGTGTTCAGGCCAGCAATAGCATGTAATATTGAAGTTTTACCGGAACCTGATGCACCGAATAAACCAATAACTAAAGCATCCGACTGAAAATTAGGTTCAATAAGAAATTGACCCATGTGTAGCTGAAAGTGGCAATCAATTAACATAATATTACTGCCCTAAGCGCTTTTTTTGATAGCGATGAAACCACTGTGCAAACCATAATGCTAAAAAAGCGACACTTAAAGATAAGACAATCAACCTTTGAATAGCTGCTTCTGTATCGGGTTGTTGCATCAGGCTATACATGGCTAATGGTAAGGTTCTTGTTTCATCAGAAATATTGCCAACAAAAGTAATGGTGGCCCCAAACTCACCTAAACTACGGCAAAAACATAAAATGGCACCAATTAAAATGCCACTACTGGCAAGTGGCAACGTGACATGAAAAAATGCCCCTAAAGATGAAGCACCTAATGTCTTTGCTGCCATTTCTAAACGTTGATCAACTAACTCAATCGCTAGGCGAATGGATTGCACTAAAAGTGGAAAACCCATCACTGCCGAAGCAAGAACTGCCCCTTTCCAGTTAAATGCGAACTCCAATCCTAAAGGTGCTAAGTATTGCCCAATAATGCCGCGGTTTCCAAAGACTTGTAATAGCAAATAACCCGGCACAACTGGGGGCAGTACCAATGGTAAAAAGACCAATGTTTCAATGAATGACTTACCCCAGAACTCTTTACGTGCCAATATCCACCCTACAAAAATTGCAGGAATAAGGCTGACAATCAGGCAACTTGCTGCAACCTTACAAGAGAGTTGAAGAACGCTAAGCTCTTCTGGGGTTAAAGAAAACATCATGGTTTTGCTGGAGCCAATACACTAAAGCCATATTTTTTAAAAACGACTTTGGCTTGGTTGCTTTGTAAAAATTGATAGAACTTTGTTGAGTTCGGATTCTTTTTAATCATCCCGACAGGATAAATAATTGGTGAATGGGTATTTTCCGGAAATACGCCAGCTACTCTCACATCTTTACTAATCGCTGCATCGGTTGCATAAACAATGCCCACCTGACATTCACCACGTGCAACGAAATTTAACGCCGCTCGAACATCTTCTGTTTCGACTAATTTTGGCTCAACACGGCTCCACCACCCTAAATTTGTAAATGCTTGTTTGGCATATTTGCCCACAGGCACACTTTTAGTATCTCCAGTACAAATCTTCCCTGTAAACGCTTTATTCGGATCAGTAGTTTTATCTAATTTAACCTTTAATGATTGTCCTTTAGGTGTAATCAGTACCAATCGATTACCTAGTAAGTTTAAACGGTCATTTGCTGTGACTAATTTTTTATTTTGTAGATAATCCATCCATTGCGTATCTGCTGAAATAAAAATATCGGCTGGTGCGCCAGCTTCAATTTGTTTAGCTAATGTCGATGAACCTGCATAAGAAGTTTTAACTTCTATATTATTTTGTTTTTCGTAAATTTTTTCTAAATCACCCATGGCATTGGTCAAGCTTGCTGCTGCATAAATCGTAACTGATTCTGCATGTGCTGAGTTGTTAAATAATAATCCTAAACTCAGCATAGTACTTAAAAGCATCATTTTCTCAATCTGGGGAGCGCTTAACATTATTTTTCACCTTCTTATTGATTTATGCAGCGATATATATCCAAGAATATAGCGATAAGCATAGCTTATGAAAAGTAGAATTATTTAAAGATAGATGACTAAAATGCTCATAGAAAGTGCATCTTATATTTTTGAGCTATATTGGAGCAAAATATAAAAGAACGATTTTATGTTTAGATTCTATCTAATATTCATCTATGTTTCTTTTTTAGCATGATTTAGATAGGTTTTATGGTCATCACTACATCAAAAAGATAATAGCGATGACCATAAATATCTGTAAACAGATCAGTCGTTTATGCCAGCCACTTTTTTAGATACGCAATAAAAACGTCTATCCCAGACCATCATTTAAGATAGTGCAGAATAGACGTCTTTGTCTGTGTAACTGAAATTGCAGCAGTGCTTTTTCAGCGAGCATTTTAAACTAAGCAAAAGCCATACCAACCTATTCAATCTATATAAGTTTTTAATCTATTTTCTTTAAATAATTACTCATGATTTGGTAGTCATTTTCTAAGGCTTGGCGAGCATTGATTTCCATTTGTCGGTATTGCTCTAAAACTTTCTGGCCCAAAGCTGTGACTGCTGCCCCACCGCCATGTGTTCCGCCCGTTTGAGTTTCAACTAAAGCTGTTTCAAAGCACTGATTCATGGTATCGACCAACTGCCATGCACGGCGGTAGCTCATATTCATAGATTTTGCCGCTTGTGAGATCGAACCAGTTCTCTCAATTGCTTCAAGTAAGTCTGCCTTTCCAGGACCAAATGCAATATTTCGCTCTGAAAGAATTCTGATTTGTAATTTTAATTTATGTTCTTTCACAGACTTAACTCACAAGGTTTTACTTTATGCTCTTTAGGATTATAGGGAAATTAAAAAGATAGGACATATACATTTTTAAAATGCGATTTTATCTTAAAAATAGTGTGATTAAAAAATCAAAACTGCACAAAGTGGATAAAGAACTGGAAAAAACGGATAGAGCTAAAGGTCTAATCGCGGTTCAATCAGTTAAAAGCTGAATGAATAAAGGATTGAGCAAATGACCTCATCTAATTTAAAACAATGGAATGATTTTGTAGATGGATGTATCGACTTCCGTCCTAAAGATAGCGTGTTTCGTATCGCCCGTAATATGTTTACCGAGCCTGAGCTATTTGATTTGGAAATGGAACTTATTTTTGAAAAGGTTTGGATTTATGCATGTCACGAAAGTGAAATTCCAAACAATCATGATTTCCTAACTGTTCAAATTGGTCGTCAGCCGATTATTGTCAGCCGTGATGGTAAAGGCGAACTACATGCCATGGTCAATGCTTGTGAGCATCGCGGCGCGACATTAACACGTGTTGCTAAAGGCAATCAGTCAACCTTTACCTGTCCGTTCCATGCATGGTGCTATAAGTCAGATGGTCGCTTAGTCAAAGTCAAAGCACCGAGTGAATATTGCGAAGATTTCGATAAATCAAGCCGTGGTTTAAAGCAAGGCCGTATTGCCAGCTATCGTGGTTTTGTATTTGTAAGCCTTGATACGCAAGCAACAGATACTTTAGAAGACTTTTTGGGTGATGCAAAACTGTTCCTTGATTTAATGGTAAATCAATCACCAACGGGTGAACTAGAAGTTCTTCAAGGTAAGTCATCTTATACCTTTGCAGGTAACTGGAAACTACAAAACGAAAATGGCCTAGATGGCTACCATGTTAGTACCGTTCACTATAATTATGTATCGACAGTCCAACACCGCCAGCAAGTCAATGCATCTAAAGGTAGTGATCTCGACACCCTTGACTATAGCAAGTTAGGCGCCGGTGATTCTGAAACTGATGATGGCTGGTTTAGCTTTAAAAACGGTCATAGTGTGTTGTTTAGCGATATGCCGAATCCAACAGTTCGTCCGGGTTACAGCACAGTTATGCCTTATTTAGTTGAAAAATACGGCGACAAATATGCTGAATGGGCAATGCATCGTTTAAGAAACTTAAACTTGTACCCTAGCCTGTTTTTTATGGATCAAATTAGTTCGCAACTTCGTATTATTCGCCCTGTTGCGTGGAATAAAACCGAAGTTATTAGCCAGTGCATTGGGGTTAAAGGTGAATCTGCTGAAGCACGCCGTAACCGTATTCGTCAGTTTGAAGATTTCTTTAACGTGTCGGGTTTAGGGACACCAGATGATTTAGTCGAGTTCCGTGAACAGCAAAAAGGCTTTCAAGCACGACTTGAACGTTGGAGCGATATTTCTCGTGGTTGTCACTCTTGGGAATATGGTGCAACGAAAAACTCACAAGATTTAGGTATTCAACCCATCATTACTGGCCGTGAGTTTACCCACGAAGGACTATATGTAAACCAACATGGACACTGGCAACATCTAATGCTTGATGGCTTAAATAAGAAAGCATTGAAAATGCAAGATATTACTTTCGAAAACAATATCGTAATGGATGAGGTATAACCATGTCACAAGAACTATATTTTGCTGTATCTCAGTTTTTGTACAAAAAAGCAGAACTTTGTGATGCTTATGACTGGGATGCCTATTTAGACCTTTACGATGAAGATAGTGAATATCATATTCCACAGTGGATTGATGACCATAACTATGTTCAAGATCCGAATCAGGGCTTGTCTTATATTTATTACGCAGACCGCACTGGACTCGAAGACCGTGTATTCCGTATTCGTACCGGAAAAGCAGCTTCGGCAACGCCATTACCACGCACTTTACACAGCATGAATAACATTCGAGTTAAAACACTGGATGATGGTCTAATTGAAGCAAAAGTTGCATGGCAAACACTGTATAACCGTCAAGGTTTAGAAGGCTGTTTTTACGGACACGCTACTTATCTTTTACGCCAAACAGCAGATAGTTTCCGCATTCGTCGTCAGCACAGCATTTTGCTCAATGACAAGATTGATTCCGTTTTAGACTTCTATCACGTTTAAGGGGAATGAAAATGGGACATTCAGTTGCACTTAACTTTGCCGATGGCAAAACCTTTTTCATTTCGGTAAATAACGACGAATTGTTGCTCGATGCAGCAGTTCGCCAAGGAATTAACCTACCGCTAGACTGCCGTGAAGGTGTTTGTGGTACCTGTCAGGGACAGTGTGAAACAGGCATTTATGAACAAGAATATGTCGATGAAGATGCATTAAGTGAGCGTGATTTGGCTGAGCGTAAAATGTTAGCTTGCCAGACGCGTGTGAAATCGGATGCAGCTTTTTATTTCGATCATGATTCAGCCATTTGCAATGCTGGTGATACTTTAAAAATTGAAACCAAAGTGACTGCGGTTGAGCTGGTTTCTGAAACGACAGCAATTTTGCATCTTGACGCGAGCAGTCACGCTGAACAACTTCAGTTTTTACCGGGTCAATATGCTCGTTTGCAAATTCCAGATACTGAAGATTGGCGCTCATATTCATTTGCCAATAGACCGAACGCAACCAATCAATTGCAATTTTTAATTCGTCTATTGCCAGATGGTGTTATGAGCAATTACTTGCGTGATCGCTGTCAGGTTGGACAAACTCTACTCATTGAAGCACCTCTAGGTAGTTTCTATTTGCGCGAAGTAGAACGACCACTGGTTTTTGTGGCAGGTGGAACAGGATTATCAGCTTTCTTGGGAATGCTTGATAACTTGGTTGATCAGCCTAACTCACCTGCAGTTCAGTTGTACTACGGCGTAAACAATGAAACCGACCTGTGTGAACAACAGCGTTTACAGGCCTACGCAGAACAGCTTCCAAACTTTAGCTATCACCCGATCGTGACTAAAGCAACGGAAAGTTGGCAAGGTAAAGCGGGTTATATTCACGAGCATTTAAATAAAGATCAATTGGCTGAGCAGGCTTTTGATATGTATTTATGTGGTCCGCCACCGATGATTGAAGCCGTAAAAAATTGGTTAGATGAGCAATCTTTGCAAAACTATCGTATTTACAGCGAGAAGTTTTTACAGAGCAATACATCGCGCTAAAACGTAATAGCTATTACCTAAACATAGAAAAATTAAATCAATTCAATATGCTCTGTAAGGAGTGTATTGAATTTTTTGTATAAAACAATAAAGTTAATGAATTTCAATATTTTAATATAAAAACAAAAATGATGCTTTTTATCTAATTTGGAAAAAATGGATGAAGATTAGGACTTATTGGATAGTGACTACTGGCTAAAAATAGTTCAATCAAAGTCATGTAATAACTTTGATTACATAAGAAAAGCCCAGCCATTTTCTAAATTAAGGCGTTTTATTTATGCATCGACCATGGCCAATTTATGGACAACAGAAAACGTTAATGCTCATCAATATTTTATGTTGCAGTGCATTTTCTACTCAGGCTTATTCAGCGGATGAAGAATGGAAATTTACATTAAAAAATGCATATATAGATAGAAACTATGACAATCCAGATGTAAAAGACACGGGTAGCTGGTCGCAATCAGTTTCTCTATTTTATAACTCCAATATGCATGACACGCCGTTAGAAATTGGCGGAACCCCGATTCAAATTGGGGCAAATGCTTCAGCACAATATGCGGTTCGCTTAAGCCAAGATAAACATGTTGCAGATACCATATTACCTTTTGATAAAGCAACTCAGTCCCAAGCGCCCGATTATTTAAAATATGGTGCAACATTAAAATTAGGCTATAACAAGACTCTACTAAGCATTGGTGAATTATGGCTGGATTTACCCGTAACCACTGTAGATGCAAGTCGTCAGCTACTGACCTCTTATTGGGGAACCAACCTTAAGTCTCAATTAAACGATAAGCTTTTTGCTGAAATTGGCCGTATTGAAAAAGTATCGCCACGAAATGAAGAAGACTTTCACCGATTTTCTTTTACTTCAAAAGGTGTGACTGGCTACTCCGACGGCCTTAACTACATAGATCTGCGCTATCAAATCACGCCTACGTTGAAGGGCGAATATTACTTTGGAAATATGGAGAATTTATATAATAAACATTATGTCGGTGTTGAACACCTATGGAAAAACTCCAATTTTTCAGTTAATTCAAAATTCAAATATTTCAATGCCAAAGATAATGGAAATCTTTTCGACATCGATGCGCAGAATGTAGGTTTATTAGAAACGCTTAAAGTAAAAAATCACAGCTTTGGCTTGGGTTATCAACAAATTATTGGTGAGTCTGCCTACCCGCTACCTGATGGTTTCTTGCCTGAAACTTATTTTATTAACTGGAATACAACTGGTTTCTTCAAAAAGGATGAAAAGTCTTATCACTTCATCTATGGCTATGACTTTAAAGATCAGGTGCCCGGTTTAAATACGACTTTCAAATATGTATATGGCGATCACTTTAAATCAGCAGATGGCTTAAAAAACAAAGAAAATGAAGCAAACGTTATTGTCAATTATGCCCTTCAACAGCCTTTTCTCAAAGGTTTAGCCCTTCAGTACATCTTTATTAATTACGACATTAAGCATGGAAATGATTTCTCTGAAAACCGTTTCTTTGTCAATTACAGCAGAAAATTTTAATGAGTTAAGGAATACATATGAAAACAATAGATGCAAATACGATTATCAACCGCGAAAAACTATCCCCCTTACAATGGACGGTTTTTATCCTAGGATTTTTTGTCTTCTTCTGTGATGGCTTAGACACAGGGATTATTGGTTTTATTGCTCCCGCTTTACTGGATGACTGGGGAATTACCAAGCCTCAACTTGCTCCTGTTTTAAGTGCAGCTTTAGTCGGTATGTCAATCGGGGCAATCATTTCGGGGCCTTTGTCTGATAAGTTTGGGCGTAAAGGCGTCATTGTTTTTACGAGCCTATTATTTTCAATATTTACGATTTTGTGTGGTTTTGCCGACTCGACTCAAGATTTAATGATTTATCGCTTTATTACAGGTATAGGTTTAGGCGCAGCTATGCCAAACATCAGTACCATTGTCTCTGAATATATGCCTGTAAAACGTAAAGCATTCCTTACCGGTCTTGCTGGCTGTGGTTTTATGCTGGGTATTTCTTGTGGCGGTGTGTTATCAGCTTATCTGTTAGAAAGTTATGGTTGGGCTAAGGTCATTATTATTGGTGGAAGTATTCCCCTCATTTTAGTGGTTGCCTTATTACTTAAATTACCTGAATCAACTCAATACTTAATTACGCGCCAACAACAAGATAAAGCACAGCGTATTTTAGAAAATATTCAGGGCCATTCATTTCAAGAACCTGTAAAACTTGTTTTAACTCAAACAGAAAATGCCTCAGATGAAAATCCGGTTAAAATCGTTTTGGGGAAATACCTGTGGGGTTCAAGCATGCTTTGGCTGTGCTGCTTTACGAGTCTTTTAGTGTTTTATCTTTTAACAAGCTGGATGCCAACAATTTTAAAAACAGCTGGTTTTACGACGCAACAATTTAGTTTAATTGCAGCTATTTTCCCTTTTGGTGGTGTGATTGGTGCAACCATTATGGGTTGGTACATGGATAAACTGAACCCGACCACAGTCATTAAATACTCTTATTTAATTGCTTTTGGGCTATTTATTGTCGCTGGTCTGGTGAGCTCAAATATTTTCTTGTTAGGGCTTACTATCTTCTTAATTGGTGCATTACTCGCGGGTGCTCAATCTTCTTTACTACCGCTTGCAGCTATGTTCTACCCAGCAGTGTGCCGTGCGGTTGGCGTTTCGTGGATGCATGGTATTGGTCGTATCGGCGCAATTATAGGTGCTTTTTTTGGATCACTCATTTTCACGTTTAACTTAAGTTTAAGTGGTATTTTCTTCATTCTCGCATTGCCAACGTTCATCTCATTTATTGCCCTTAGTCTTAAAGTCATTCATGAAAAATCAAAAAGTAAACAAGTGTTGAAGCTTGAAGAAAGTATATAAATATTAATCGATAAATAAAAAACTGATTTAGGCAACTAAATCAGTTTTTTATTTGGAAAATTAAATATCAGAAAATTTTGCCTTTAGTTTCACTTGGGTTTTCGCCAAACTCTTCACGATATTCTTGAGAAAAACGACTTAAGTGGTTAAAGCCCCAATCATAAGCAAGCTTTGAAATAGAAATTTTTCTATCTGCTCCTGTGGTGCTCAAAATCTTATAAATTTGTTGGAGACGATATTTTTTCAAATAGGACATTGGACTTGTGCCGTAGCACTGTTGAAATTCGTCATACAACTTTGATTTTGAAACCCCAGCCAGACGTTGCAAATCTTCTGCACGGATTTCTTCATGGGCATGCTCAATAATAAAATTACGAACTTTACGAAGGTAAGCTGGTTCATCCTGATGTGAGAGTAGTTTTAACGCTTCAGAATAATTATTTTCTTGAGACAATAATAAAGCTTTAATGACAAAATTTTCATAATCTTCAGACAGCATCTGCAAACCATAAAAATTGCTATATTGCGATTTTAGCTGTAAAAAATTCTGAATATTTTTCCACCAAGCACCAATAAGTTGCTCAGAATCTAGATGCATTTCAGGATTAAAAATGATGGGAGTTTCTATGGGTTTATTCAGTAGATCTGCAAGAACAATTTGCATACTCCGCTCAGGAATAACCACCTGAAATTTTCTGCAATCTTTATCAATCACTAAATCTTGCTGATCGTTATTTGAAACAATCAGACCTCTGTTTTCATCAGATTGATAATGAGCGCCACGAATGTTGAGAACTTGTCGCCCATGTATCGGCAAACTAATGCTATAAGCTTTTAAATTTGAGATATTAATGGCTACATTTGCACCATAACTGATCGTGCCAATTGCCATTTTTTTATTAGGCAGGCGCATTCCATCATAGTGAAAATCGAGAGTATCTTTGTAAATTGTGTCTAGACGGTGTTCTCCACAAATCGTGGACATCAAATTCTGCGCAAATTCAGCTTTGCGTGAATAATGATTGAGTTCCGTCTGTTGGCTGAGTGATATCATATCCTTTTCACCTAGCTAAATAACTTATTGCTAAAAAAGCAACTTGTATGCCAATTAATATCCTTTAATTGACGAATTTTCTTGAAAATTATCATATCAAGAAAGAGAGTAAAGATTACTTTCTCATACTCTATTAGATTTTAAAATTGGAAATAAGTTAAATACCTTTAAAGTATAATTTCATACCTTAAAAACTTATTTTATTGGATTTTTTATAAGCAACTATAGTTGAGATAAATCATCGTTTTGAACACTAAACTTACATATCTTTTATTTATAAAAAAACCGCTTATTAAAGAATAAGCGGCTTTTATAAAACTCTAAATTATTGTGCGGTATAACCACCATCCATAACCACAGCCTGACCCGTTACCCCACCTGCTTTGTCACTCGCAAGGAAAATTGCATAATCAGCAATTTCTTCAACAGATAACAAACGTTTTTGAGGAACCATTGCCAAAATTACATCTTCAAGTGCACTGTCTAAACTTACATTACGAGTTTTTGCCAAATCTGCGATTTGACCACGAACCAATGGTGTATCAACATAACCTGGGCAAAGTGCATTTACGGTAATACCATCGCGTGCGCATTCTAATGCCGCAACTTTTGTCAAACCGATTAACCCATGTTTAGCACTGTTGTAACCTGCTTTTCCAGCAAAGCCAATCAAGCCATTAATTGAAGCCATATTAATAATACGGCCAGATTTTTGAGCTTTCATGATTGGAAAAACATGTTTAATACCAATAAATGAACCCGTGAGCATGACTTGAACTAACTTTTGGAAAACAGCCGTTGGAAATTCTTCAATAGATGCAACATGTTGAAAACCAGCATTATTAATTAAGATATCAACCGTACCAAAAGTCTGCTGAGTTAACTCAATCGCTTGTTTATAAGCATCTTCGTCAGTTACGTCACATGGTGCAGATAGTGCGTCAAAGCCTTGTTCTGTTAGCAGCTTTGCCGTTTCTTGGCACTTTTCGGCATTCATATCAGAAATGACAACTTTCGCACCTTCTTGAGCAAATTTCTTGGCAATCTCTAGACCGATACCACTTGCAGAACCTGTAATAAAGGCTACTTTTCCGTCTAAAAGTTTAGTCATCTATTTACTCCTTAATACTTATAACGTGCTGATTTAAACAATACCCGTCACGGTAAAGACCGTAATCACAACAAATACCGCTAATGTTTTAATTACGGTGACTGCAAAAATATCCTTATACGACTGTTTATGGGTTAAACCTGTAACAGCAAGCAATGTAATCACAGCGCCATTGTGAGGAAGCGTATCCATACCACCCGATGCCATTGCAACCACGCGATGCATGACTTCTGGCGGAATACCGGCTACTAAAATCGCAGCGTTATAGTGTTCAGCCATCGCACTTAAAGCGATACTCATACCACCAGAAGCTGAACCGGTAATACCCGCTAAAACCGTTGTGGTCACTGCTCCATTCACTAAAGGATTTGTGAAGGTACTACTCATTGCATGGCTAATCATGGCAAAGCCCGGTAATGAGGCAATAATCGCACCAAAACCATATTCAGAAGCTGTATTCATCACTGCTAGAAGTGAACCGCCAATACTGGCATTAATGCCTTCTTTAAAGTTAGTCACTACACGCTGATAATCAAATAAAATTGCAGAAATAATCCCGACAATAAGCGCTAAACCAACAGCCCAGATGGCACCAGTTTTTGCAACATCTACAGTGTAGTCAGCTAAACCAACGGCAGCAAAATCAAAGCCATTTGGATACCATTCTTTAATCGCTTTAGACAAATATTTGTTCATCACAGCAACGAGAATAAGAGGTACAAATGCTAAAAACTGACGAGCTGCACTACCATTATTTTGCAGAGTCATATCGGCTTCAATTTCTTGAGACGCCGTATTGTTTACTCCAAACCCAGAGAAGCCTTCCCCTGCTTTTACAGCAGCACGACGACGCCACTCTAAATAGCTCAAACCTGCACATAAAACAAAAATGGCACCAATAATCCCTAAAAACGGTGCGGCATAAATATTGGTACCAAAGAATGTAGTTGGAATTACGTTTTGGATTTGCGGCGTACCCGGCAATGCATCCATGGTAAATGTAAATGCACCAAGCGCGATAGTTCCCGGAATTAAACGTTTTGGAATATTAGCTTGTCTAAAAAGTTGGTTAGCAAAAGGATAAATTGCAAATACAGCAACAAATAAGCTGACACCGCTATAGGTTAAAATTGCACCTAATAATACAACCGTTAAAATTGCTTTTTTAGCCCCAATCCATCTCACAATAGTTCGTGCAATAGACTCGGCAATTCCAGACATTTCAACGACTTTACCGAAAATTGCCCCGAGCAGAAATACAAGAAAGTAATCTTTAATAAAGTTCACCATTTTGGGCATAAATACACCCGAATAAAACGGCAAAACATTGGCTGGGTTAATGAGCAAAACCGCGAGTAAGGCACAAATTGGTGCCATGAGAATGACGGAAAAACCCTTGTAAGCTGTATACATTAACAGCCCAAGTGAAAGTAGAATTACAAATAATTCCCACATATATTCTTTCTCCCTAAAGAATAGATATTAGGTTCAATAAAATTACCAAAAGATATTTAGGTTATCCCAAACCTATAATGATAAAAATCACAATATCTATGCTTGGTAATAGGTAAATGAGCTAAAAAATAAAATATCACTAAAATATTTAAAAACAATGTAATTTATTTAAATTTTAAAATAATATATAAAATACAAATACTTATATTATTTAATTGGTAAAATTTAATTATTTAAAGAATTACTATTGTTTTATAAAACTAATTAATTATTGAGTAAATTATATTAATACCTCCATATTATTTAACAAAGACAATTAAATAATATATTTTTTAAAATAATTTAATAAATATTCTTTAATTTTTTCAGAAATATCATATTAGAAGAATTTTCATATAAATTACCCTTCTAGGTGAGTTGAGTAATTTAAAGAAAAGATAGGATGTAACTATGACCAAGCGGGACTCTTACACCATTTTACTTTCTTCCAGAAAATAAAAAACCCACTCATTGGGTGGGTTTGGTCAGTTAAAGTTTGAAATTAAATAGCTTCTATAACGATATACTTTCCTTCATAGAAAAGACCTTCGGTACTTGTTTCTTTTAATTTGCAATAAATCGCAATCGGATGGGTCAATTTTCTATTTTCGTCACTCGGAACATGCGTAATCCCAGATAAAAAATTTGAATTATCATTTTCTAAACTCCAGGAAGCACCACTGTCTTTATGCCATTTGCTATTTGGATATTTAGAATCTAACCATTCAATACATTGCTTCATTGTTGAAAATTTTTTTGTTTCCTCTTTTTCAATTTTTGATGCCGCACTTACCGAGGCTCCAAACGTTAAGAATAAAGCTCCAATTAAAGTTTTTCTCATGAAAATACCCTTTATTATTAATAATTAAAATTTAAGAACTTAAGATATAAAAAAACCACCCTTAGGTGGATTAGTTTTTAGGAAGAGTTTTGTTAATTTCACTACTGGCAGTTTCATGAAGTTTTAATAAGTTAAAACTTTCATAGTTAGCTAAAATACAAAAAAGAAGAGCGGCTAGTAAAATTAGGGTTATCTTATTCATTTCATTTTACCTTAGAGATTTTATTTTTTATAATCCCGCAATGGTACATTAAAATATTATCAAAACCTTAATTATTAAGAATCTACCACAATTTATTACAAAAGCTGCTTTAAACTTAACCAAATTTTTTAAATCTCTTAATAGCAATACGACTTACGAATCAACAGCAATGAGCAGACGTAATTTTTGGGTCATCTTTAGTTCATTCAAGTAATAAAAACGACTGCTGGATTATGAAGATGGTTATCTATAATTCTTTAGCGCACTTCAATGAAGCTGCCTTTAAGTCATTATCGGCTTTGTAGACCATATTTGAATTAGAGGCACTCAGAGTTATTCTAGCTTCGAGTATATCTCTGTTTAAAAGCTTCACTTCTAGAGTCATACCATTTTGAATGTAAATTATACTATTTGCATACTTAACTTTGTTGAATACAACATGCCCACTGGTATCGTCACAAAGTATTCCGTTGCCATCTGAATCAAGTTTTATTGTTGATATGCTTGGGCCAATCGAAATTGTCCATATCCCTGGTACTGAAAGTGTTGAAGGTTCCACTTCACTAAATTTATTATTAATCATATGATTAGTTGGAGTTACACACCCACTTAATAAAAAAAACAAGCTCAATGCAAATATCTTTTTCATGAAGTTATCCATTTTAGTTATGAGTAAAATTTACCAGATCGGAAAATAGAAAACTACCCGAAGGTGACTTAAGTAGTTCAGCCTATTGTTCTGCACTTTCTTTTTCATATTTTTTGTCAAAAAACATCATATTAGACAAGTTTTCGTATAAATTACCCTTCTAGGTGAGCTGAGCAATCTAAAGGAATGAAATGACGCTTAAACAACTAAAAGCTTTTTTAGCCCTTGCGCGGACACTCAACTATGCCAATGCATCTTTAGAGTTACATCTAAGCCAATCGGCTTTAAGCCTCACCATCAAAAGCTTAGAGGAAGAATTAGGCGGTAAATTGTTTAACCGTAATACACGCCGTGTTGAGCTTACACAGGAAGGCAAATCCCTCATTCCCTATGCTAAAAAATTACTTGCCAATTGGGAGGAAATGGAAAACGATGTTAAACAACGCTTTAAGCTTAATCGTGGAACATTAAGTATTGCCTCAATGCCATTTGTGACTCATGCAATTCTGCCAGAGGTGATTCATCAATTTTTAGCACTTCATCCCAATCTGAACTTTTCAATTCAAGATATTCCCAATGAGACCATTATAGAAAAAGTACAAGATGGTATTTTTGAACTGGGTATTTGTTTTGAGCCTGATCTTACCGAAGGCTTAGAGTTTAAACCTTTGTTTGAGGAAGATTTCTTAGCCTTATTACCTAAAAATCATCCTCTTGCCGACTCTGATTCTATTACATGGCAAGAGCTTTGTTCAAATCCATTCGTTACATTGCAAAAGCCTTCAATTGTTCGATATTTAGTTGAGCAGAATTGTTTGCGAAATAATATGACGCTTGATTTAAAAGTTGAATGCCATCAAATTTCATCGCTTTCGAGCTTTGTTGCTTACGGAATTGGGGTAAGTGCGATTCCAAGGCATTTTGCGAAACATATTAATAAAGAACATAATGTATTAATCGAATTAAAAGACGAAACTATTCGTAAGACCGTTGGAATTGTTTATAAAAAGAATTTTGAAATTTCAAATATTTCTACTCAATTTATTGAGGCATTGATTCAATATAAATTTTAAAAATTAAATACTGGATTTTAGGATGAGATAAGCTTACGGCCAAGGTGAATTTCTTAATTATTATATTTTTCAATAACCTGAGACAATATTTTAAAAGATTTTAGCTTTGTATGCTTCTGATCTTTTGTTGTTAATTTGATAGCATTCATTGATTATACTTATTAATCCTTTAAAAAAATTAACTTCTATAATACAAATTGAGATGCTAAAAGTAAGATTACTAAGGGATATAGGAAAATAATAGAATGAATAAAGTTTATGCCAATGCAGAGGCAGCACTAAAAGATGTTATTGCAGATAATCAAACACTTGCCGTTGGTGGTTTTGGTTTATGCGGAATTCCGGAAAAACTGATTGTTGCAGTTAAGCAAAGTGGCGTAACTGGTCTTACTTGTATTTCAAATAACGCAGGTGTAGATGATTTTGGTTTAGGTATTTTGCTTCAAACTAAACAGATTAAAAAAATGATCTCTTCTTATGTGGGAGAAAATAAAGAATTTGAGCGCCAATATTTAAATGGTGAACTTGACGTAGAACTCACTCCACAAGGGACCTTAGCTGAAAAGTTACGTGCTGGTGGTGCTGGTATTCCTGCATTTTACACTCAAACTGGTGTAGGCACACTGATTGCTGAAGGTAAAGAAGAACGTACCTTTAAAGGCAAAAACTATATTTTAGAAGAATCATTAACAGCGGATATCGCACTTGTTAAAGCATATAAGGCAGATAAAGCGGGTAATTTAGTGTTCCGTAAAACTGCTCAGAACTTTAACCCTGAATGCGCAATGGCTGGAAAAATTACGATTGCAGAAGTTGAACAAGTTGTTGAAATCGGTGAGTTAGATCCAGATGAAATCCATTTGGCAGGTATCTATGTAAATCGTATTGTACTTAATGCATCACCTGAAAAGCGTATTGAACATAAAACTTTAAGCACGGAGGCAGTATAAAATGGCTTGGTCACGCAATGAAATGGCACAACGTGCTGCGAAAGAACTTGAAGATGGGTTTTATGTCAATTTAGGTATTGGCTTACCTACCCTAGTTGCCAATTATATTCCTGAAAATATTAATGTTTGGCTTCAATCTGAAAACGGTTTATTAGGTATTGGCGAGTTTCCAACTGAAGAAACTGTTGATGCCGATTTAATTAATGCAGGTAAACAAACGGTTACTGCTCGCGCTGGCGCTGCTTTTTTCTCAAGCTCAGCTTCATTTGCCATGATCCGTGGCGGCCATGTAAACATTGCAATTTTAGGTGCAATGGAAGTTTCCGAAAATGGAGACTTGGCCAACTGGATGATTCCGGGTAAGAAAGTCAAAGGTATGGGCGGCGCGATGGACTTGGTTGTTGGTGTCCAAAAAGTTGTTGTTCTTATGGAACATTGTGCAAAAGATGGTACGCCAAAAATTGTGAAAAACTGTAGTTTACCTTTAACCGGTAAAGGTGTTGTGCACCGCGTAATTACTGACTTAGGTGTAATGGACATTACTCCACAAGGTGTTGAACTGATTGAACTTGCTAAAGATGTCACACTTGAACAGATTCAAGCTGTTACAGGTGTCGAATTCTATAAAACCTTAGTTGCTTAAATTTTAATTTTTTAGTTAGCCAGACAAGACTTAAGCTAGAAAGTGAGCTTAAGTCTTAGCCTTTTTAAGCACCGGATGTGCTGTCTATAAGAACGAGAAGGATTTTTTCAGCTATGGAAAAACAGCAAGGAATTTTTGAAAGATTTGCCCTTCGGATTAGTGATTGGTCTGAAAAGTGGTTTCCAGATTCATATATTTTTGCACTACTCGGCGTCATTATTGTGTCGATTGCCGCTTTGGGTATTGGTGCCCCAATTCAAGATGTAGCAACTTCTTTCGGTAACGGTTTCTGGAGTCTTATTCCCTTTACCCTACAAATGACCATGCTGATTATTGTGGGTTATGTCGTTTCTGTATCTAAGCCAATAAAATTCCTGATTCAAAAAATGGCGCATATTCCAAATTCTGGGCGTGGTGCTATTGTTTTGGTTGCAACTGTCAGCTTGTTAATTTCACTGGTCAATTGGGCGGTAAGTACCATACTTACTGCACTTTTGGTGATCGCATTAGCGAAGCGTAAAGAGCTGAATATGGATTATCGTGCTGCCGCAGCGGCTGCGATTATTGGTATGGGTGCAACTTGGGCATTAGGGATCAGTTCTTCAGCAGCACAGCTTCAAGCGAATAAAAGCAGTTTGCCTGAGTCGATTTATAATTTGACCGGTGTTATTCCATTTACAGAAACCATCTTTCTTTGGCAATCCATTGCGATGACCATTATTCTGGTGATTGTTTCAATCGCAATCGCGTATTGGTCAGCGCCAAAAGGCAATAATGTTAAAACGATTGAAAGTTTTGACATTCAGTTTGAAGAAGAAAAGCCACATGAGGAAAAATCTACTCGTCCGGGTGACTGGTTAGAAAACTCGCCTATTTTAACGATTATTGTGGTGGCTTTAGGCTTAATCTGGATGTTTTTTGAATTTTCAAAAAGTAATCCGATCATTGCCATTTCAAGCCTAAACACTTACAACTTTGTGTTTTTAATGCTTGGGTTAGCGTTACATGGCACACCACGAAACTTCTTAAATGCTGTTTCAAAGGCAGTTCCAGCTGTATCAGGAATCTTAATTCAGTTTCCGTTGTACGGAAGTATTGCATTTATCATGACGCAAGCTTTAAACAGTCAGGATTTATCGCTGTCACACTATGTTGCCGAGTTTTTCGTCTCAATCGCTTCAAAAGAAACCTTTGCAATTGTGATGGGAATTTACTCCGCCATCCTTGGGTTCTTCGTGCCATCTGGCGGTGGAAAATGGATTATTGAAGCCCCATATGTCATGCAAGCAGCAAATGATTTAAAAGTTCATTTAGGCTGGTCTGTACAAATTTATAATGCAGCCGAAGCTTTACCGAATTTAATCAATCCATTCTTTATGCTTCCAATGTTAGGCATTCTAAAACTAAAAGCAAAAGATGTGATTGGTTTTACAGTCACTCAGCTCGTCGTGCATTTTCCTTTAGTTTTATTTTTATTGTGGTTCTTTGGAAGAACGCTTAGCTACACCCCACCTACTTTTTAATTTACGGGCGCCTTTAGTCTCGGCTAGAGGCAAATTTAGCAAATACACCAATAAGAGATATTAAGATGAGTTCAATTGTTATAGTTTCAGGTAGCCGCACTGCAATGGGCGGTTTTCAAGGCAGTCTATCCACTTTAACTGCACCAGAACTTGGCGCTGCTGTCATTCGCGAATCGATCCAACGTGCAGGTGTTGCACCTGAACAAGTAGATGAAGTTATTTTTGGTTGTGTATTGAGTGCAGGCATAGGTCAAGGGCCTGCTCGTCAGGCTATGCGTAAAGCTGGTGTACCTGATCATGTAGGTGCAGTCACCATTAATAAACTTTGCGGTTCTGCCATGAAAGCAGTGTTAATGGCATCAGACACCTTAAAAGCTGGTAGTGCTAACATTATTGTTGCGGGTGGTATGGAGTCCATGAGTAATGCTCCATATATTTTGCCAAAAGCACGTGGCGGCTACCGTATGGGCCATGGCGAAATTAAAGATCATATGTTTTTAGATGGTCTTGAAGATGCTGAAACGGGTCGATTGATGGGTTCTTTTGCGCAAGACATGGCAAATACCAAAGGCTTTACACGTGAGCAAATGGATAACTTTGCGATTTCTTCACTGAAAAAAGCGCAAACTGCCATTACACAAGGTTACTTCAAAGAAGAGATTGTTCCTGTTGAAGTAAAAACTCGTAAAGGTACCGAAGTTATCGATCAAGATGAGCAACCATTAAAAGCGAATCTTGAGAAAATCCCAACATTACGCCCTGCCTTTAGCAAAGACGGTACAATTACAGCTGCAAACTCAAGCTCAATTTCTGATGGTGCTGCTGCATTAGTACTCACTACTGAAGAATATGCAAAAGAGCATGGTTTAAATACTTTAGCAAAAATTGTTGCAACTTCGACCCATTCACAGCATCCAAGCGAATTTACAATTGCTCCGATTAGTGCGATTCAAAAAGTACTTGAGCGTGCTGGCTGGTCTGTTGACGAGGTAGATGCTTGGGAAATTAATGAAGCTTTTGCAATGGTTGCAATGGCACCAATTCACGACTTAGGTATCGATGAAGCAAAAGTTAACATACATGGTGGTGCATGTGCTTTAGGACACCCAATTGGCGCAACTGGTTCAAGAATTATCCTTTCTCTTATCTATGCTTTAAAACGCTTAGGTAAAAAGAAAGGTGTTGCTGCGTTATGTATTGGTGGCGGTGAAGCTACAGCAGTCGCAATTGAAATCTAAAAATTCAAAACAAAGAAGATGTAAGAGTTTTTCTTACATCTTCTTTTTTAGACTTTAAAAAGTTCATAACAGGTTTGGCGGAACCATTTATGGCTACTTTTATGATGACAAGACATATGCCAATGTTGTTTAACATCATAAGTTGGGAAGTCGAGAGGTGCCGGTAAAATCTGTAAATTTTCTCTGACCAATAAGACTTGGCTCAAATAATACGGCACGGTTGCAATCGCATCTGTTTCTTGAACGACTAAACCCACCCCTAGATAACTTGGTAAGCGAATTAGAATATTTCTGTCTAATCCTTTGTTCTGTAATTCATTTTTAATATGGTAGTGACCGATCCCTGCATCAATATCGATATGATATTCACGCATATAGTCTTCTAAAGTAAAATTATTTGGATCTAAACGAGGATGGCTCTTTGAGCTAATCACAACATAATGTTGTTTGAAAAACTTCTGTTGATAAAAGCCTTCTTCCAATTGGGGTAAAAAGCCAATTGCAAGGTCAATTTCACCATTTGCCATTTGATAACTAGTTTCTGGTGTAATCGGCCGAATATTCAAGCGAATTAAAGGAGCTTTCTCTTTTAAATAGTTTGTTAATTGCGGCAATAAGACCAGATGAGATACGTCAGTCATCGCAATAGTAAAAAGTTGATCCGAAGTAAGTGGGTCAAAGTTCACACTAAAGTTGTTAATACTTTCAACTTTATCAATAACTTCACTAATGAGTGGAAAGATTTCTTTAGCCAATTCGGTTGGAATCATTTCATTCCCAACACGAATAAAAAGCGGGTCATTAAAATGCTGACGGATTTTGTTCAGTCCATTACTAACACTCGGTTGTGTGAGGCCAATCGCATCAGCAGCCATTGAAACGCTTTTAAACCGATAAATATGATAAAAAATATTTAGTAATCTACTATCTAGATCAAACAAAATTGTCTCCGTCTGGATCAAATAATCCATTCAAAAGGAATGAAATCAGGTACAGCATATATAAAAATGCTCACTAGATTTTTGAATTATTGATATATGGTCTAAATTAACAAAGAACCTAGACCATGAGCAATGCTTTATAAAGCCTTTCATCATAAAGACAAAGGTATGGGCGCTTTAATTGATTACTTTGTATGTAAATATGTTGAATACAATACATATCCTTATAAGTTTTTATAAATTTTAATCAGGCTGAGTTTGGAAGCCCTTCCAGATTTGCTGGACTGCTTTGTTATCACTCAAATTATTTTTAAAAATATAAATATCTTGAGGAAGACAATACTCATGATGATCTAACATAACCAATTTTCCATTCGCAAGATCTTCTTCTACATTGATTTTTGGAATCCATGCAACGCCTAGACCTTGTAATACGAGCTCCTTTAAATTAGTTGCATTATCAGTCTCGTATAAGGTTTTATAAATCAGCTTACCCTCGATCAGTTGGTCTACTAATTTTCGCAAATAAGCATGTTTACTATAAGCAAGCAATGAAAAATTATTTTGAATTGTATGCTTAGGCGTATGGTCTGCTTCGGTAGCCGATACAGGAACAATCTCTGTTTCAGCAATCTTGATCCCACTTAAAATATCATCACCAACACGGTTAATATGAGATCGGTCTGCATAACAAATCATAAAATCGCAGGCACCTTCTTTTAAAAGAGATAAACCCTCGCCACTATTTGTCGCTACAATTTCAATTTTTAAATCACGCATAAACGTTGGAAATTTTTTCAAAAAAGTCGTTAAAAAACCAGAAGCTAGTGAGTGAACCACACAAAAACGAATGGTAGATTCGGTTTCATTTTTAATATTTTTAATCAGCTTAGCGGTCTCTTCCACCTGCTTCTCAATATTTTTAGACATAACCAGCATAATTCGCCCGATGTCTGTAAATTCAATATTATTTTTATTATTTCTAATAATAACTTCAGCTCCAATCATCTCTTCTAATTGCTGAATTCTACGTGTAAAAGCGGATTGACTAATAAATCGTTTTTCTGCTGCTTTTGAAATAGAACGCTCTCGCTCCAATGTCAAAAGATCTTCTACCCAACGTACTTCTAAGTTCATTTTATGCATTCCCTTTTTATAGTTATGTCCTTAATTTATCTTGTTGGGAAGCTGAAGAAATAGCTGAATAGATGAATGAAAAATATAAAACATGGGAGTACCTGCAAAAATGCGATGGAAGAATGGCAAAGCCAAACGATAAAAATAAGTATTTAATAATTCTGACATAGAAAAGAGCGTAAGAGAATAAAAGACTTTGATTTAACTCTACAACTCATACAAATATAAAATTCTTCTAATAAAAATTATTTTAAATCAATAATTAAATTAAACATAACGCTAGTAAATGAATAATTCAACCTTAATAAAAAATAAGAATAGTCCGATGATTTCTTCATGTTTTAATTTTGATAAAAAAAGTCCGCACCTTGGGGAAGAATACGGACTGTAAAACTAAAATATTACTATTTTGATCATTTCAGGATTTAAGCTTTCTGACCTAATGAACTCATTCAAATCAGAAGATATATTTGCAGTATAGTTCCACTAAAGAAACCTGACTATTCTACTAAAGTATCTATCCCAAATCGGACCGAAACAAATTTCTAATATTCACCAATGAGATAATATAGCTTTCTTGAAATTTCAACCATCATGTTAGAAGTATATTGAGTAATTTCAAAAACTTGCTTTTTCTGTGGATTAAATACCATATTATCTTTTTCATCGCTAAAAAAGATATATGTGGTGTATTTATCCATTTGATGGATATGCTCTTTTAAGCTTACTTTTTCCCCAGAATTGGGATCATAGGCGATAAACTTCATTCTCATGAATTTTGTCTCTATACATACAGTCTTTTACCTAAAATTTAATAAAACTTAGATAAAATAATATTTTGATGGATAATATAAAATAGTTAAGCTGAGTAACCGTGGCTATTTATAAGATATGGCTACGATATTATTTGCCTTGTTTACAGAGGTTTCTGCAGAGGCAATAGACTGCTCAGCTTCTTTAAGCAGACGAGAGGTTTTAGACTCACTCTTCTCTTCACCATGGAAAAGTACATAGTATGTAAAACTACCCAAAATAATTAATGCAGCTGTGACTTTTAACATAAACTTAAAAACTAGGATTTTTTTGTATTATAGTGCCTTTTATGTGAAATGCATCACATTTTTATATAAATTTGTTAGATAAGCTACACTTTCGATAATATTATGGCCGTTAAGTTACTTGATAATTCACTTAAATTAACGAGTCTAAAATTTTGTATACGGTTATTTTTTTAATTACGTGATCATTTAGTTCATTCAGTAATTTTATACATTAAATTTAACTAAACAGTAAACCATTAATTTAAAAAATAAAATTTAGATTTAATGAGCAAAGAAAAAAGTTTTTTTATTTTTAGGTTTAGAAAAGAAAAAATCTGATATGCAAAAAATGCATAATTAACTTGATAAATGCATTAGAAGTGAAGCATTTCGAAATCTAATATGAATTATCTACTCTACTAATTCGAAGTTTAATGATGAACGCTGAAATTACCACCCGTATTGAGAAGGATCTTATTGGTTATAGAGAAATCAATAATAATGATTATTACGGAGTTCAAACATTACGTGCTCTAGAAAACTTTAACTTAACTCAAAGCAAAGTTAGAGATTTCCCTCATTTAATTAAAGCGTTAGCAATGGTAAAACTTGCTTGTGCTGAAGCGAATCATAATCTTAAAAGCTTAGATCAAACTAAATTTGAAGCAATTGAATACAGTTGTAATCAACTTATTCGCGGTAATTTTCACGATCAATTCCCGATCGATATGTTACAAGGTGGTGCTGGTACTTCAACCAATATGAATGCAAATGAAGTATTGGCGAATGTTGCTTTAGAATATATGGGACATGCAAAAGGCCAATATCAATATTTACACCCTAATAATGATATCAACATGTCACAGTCTACAAATGACGTGTACCCTACTGCAATTCGTTTAGGCTTATTATTAAATTTAGACGAATTGAATCTCCCTTTTAATAACTTAATTTTAAGTTTCCGTAACAAGTCTCAAGAATTTGCTCACATCTTAAAAATGGGTCGTACTCAGTTGCAAGATGCTGTACCAATGACATTAGGTCAAGAGTTTGGAGCTTTTGCAGTAACCTTACAAAAAGATCTTGAGCAAATTAATACGCTTATTCCAAATGTACTGGCTTATATGAACCTTGGCGGTACAGCGATTGGTACAGGAATCACCACTGAATTTAACTATCGCGAACTTGCGATCCAAGCGCTTGCAAAAATCTCTGGTAAGAAAATTAAGTCATCTCCTGATTTAATCGAAGCAACTTCAGATATGGGCGATTTCGTTCTTTTATCTGGTTTATTAAAACGCACAGCAACTAAGCTATCGAAAATTGCTAACGACTTGCGTTTACTTTCAAGTGGACCTCGTACCGGCATTAACGAAATTAACCTAGAAGCACGTCAACCGGGTAGTTCAATCATGCCGGGTAAAGTAAACCCAGTTATTCCAGAAGCGATGAACCTTGCTTGTTTCCAGATTATTGCAAATGATTTGGCTGTAACTTTGGCTGCTGAAGCGGGTCAATTACAGCTTAATGCAATGGAACCACTTATTGCATTCAAACTATTTGAATCGATGGATTTGCTTGGTAACGCGATGACAATGTTCCAAAGTAAATGTATTGATACGATTACGGCGAATCCTGAGCATTGTAAAGCTTTAGTTGAAAATTCAATTGGTATTGTGACTGCACTTAACCCATATTTGGGTTATGAAACTACAACTCGTATTGCTAAAACTGCAAACGAAACTGGAGAAAGTGTATTGGCACTCGTTCAGAACGAAGGCTTATTATCAGCACAAGTGCTTGATGATATCTTGTCGATTAATAATATGGTTAAACCAAAAATGTCGGCTTAATTCCTGAAATAAAAAAAGGAGCTTTTATAAGCTCCTTTTTTTATTTGTTTTATAAATTTTAAAAATTAAAAGTTGTAGAGAATTGAGCTGTACGAGGATTACCTAAGAATAAGTAGTCATCGCCCATAAATGCGCCTACATCACGCCAATATTTCTTATTAAATAAGTTGTCAATATTGAATCTAAACGTCGTGTCATGCCCAGCAAAATTTGTTTTATAGGCGGCACCAATATTAAAGACGCTATATCCACCTACTTTTGCAGTTGCCTCTTTGTTTGCATATTTACTACTACTATATTGCATACCACTGAGTAATCTTAAACCTTCAACTGAAGGTACTTTATAAGATAACTGAGCAGTTGCCCGTACTTTCGGTACATTTTGAGTTTGATGACCTTTGTAGCTGTCACTATCAATATCAACAAGGCGAGATTTGGTATAGGTAATACCTGAGCTTACATCTACTGTATCTGTTAATGCACCTGTTAAACCTAATTCAATACCTTGATTGTGCTGTTCACCTTGCTCAATAAAATCGAAAGTTCCATCGGCATTGACTTTGCTATATTGATTATCCTGTTTTAAATCAAAAATAGCAGCTGTTAGCAAGAAGTTTTGTACTTGTTGCTTAATACCAAGTTCAAATTGTTCAGAATTTCTAGGTGATAAAATTTCAAGAGCATTATTAGAAAACCAAGGTGCTTCACTACCATCCGATAAACCTTTGGCATATGAAGCATAAAGATTAGACGTAGCAGCTGGGCTATACATGAGCGCTAATTGTGGTAAGAACTTATTTAAATCCGTATCTCGGCTTTGCTGCCCATCTGAATTATAAGCTTGCTCATCAAGGTGAATAAGTTTTCCACCTAGTAGAGTTGACCATTGATCGTTAAATTGAACTCGGTCAGATATCGTGAAAGCAGTCTGATTGCTTTCTAGAGCTTTGTAACGATCGCCTAAGCTTTCTGATGATGAGCTATAGTCAATCGTATCTTGATAGATATTACCTGTTCCTACCGCTACATTAAGAGGTGTATGGTGCTTTAAGGTCTTATAAGTACGTTGTAGTTCCAAAGCAACTTGGTGCTGAATGTTGCCAGTATTGAATTGACCATTTAACCCAGCAGCAAACTGGTTGGTAATACGTGTGTCATCTGGACTACGGAAATCGTAAATATCGTAATTACCATGTTTATCAAAAGTATTGCCTAAACCAGTAACTTCACAAATATCGTTATAACATCCCCATGGGAAAGCACTATTATCATCAATCACAACACGGCTTTGCGATGCACTTAAACTGCCGTTCCACTGATCATTAAAGACATATTGATATTTCAAGCTGGCATTTACACTGTTATTGACAACAGGCTTACTCCAAGACTGATAACCCAATAAACGGTCTTCATCAACATTTGTTGGTACTTGTCCATCAAGCAGTTGATACCCCGGAACTGAGCGTTGGCTTTGATGCTGAGCTTCAATATCAAATAATAGTTTAGAGCGATCATTAATTTTCCAATCTAAAGCAACTGAACCAAACTCACGTTTACCATTTGCGTGGTCAACATTTGGGTGAATACTTTCATGGGCTAAATTAATTCGATAGCCAAATTTATCATTCAAAAAGCCGCCTACATCCGTTGCAAGTGTATAACCACCTTCTGAGTTTGCATCTACGGTAATACTCTTAACATCGGCAGGTCGTTTGGTCACATAGTTGACAACACCACCTGGAGTCGACATTCCACTTTGAATAGCAGAAATTCCTTTTAAAATTTCTACCCGCTCTTTATTTTCTAAAGCAACGTTTTGTTCACCACGAATGTTATGGCCATTAATGAGATAACTTGAACCTAAATCGAGCGAAAAACCACGAGCTACGAAATTTGGATAATAGCCAATTGCAGCGTAGCCATCCCCTAAAGATGAATCATTTTTAATAACATCAGTCAGTGTTTTTGCGTGTTGATCTGCTATGCGCTCAGATGTAATTGTTGTGATAGAGGCAGGAATTTTTTTAATATCGCCTGTTTGAAAACCAGATAAATCAACTTTTTTTGAGGAATATAAAGCATCAACGTTTTGGGTAGCATTCACGGTAATAGTTGGGAGCTGTGAAACCTCCGCTTCATTTGCATAGACTACAGATGTCATCAGTGCAATAGATGAAGCCAATGCTGTTTTAGAACATGTTATGAAGTGAAGATTTAACGAGTGTCTGTCCATTGAATAACTACCTGTCCTACAGTGCATAATATAAGTGTGCTAAAAGTCGGAGATCTTCCATATTTTTTAGCCTCGAAAGAATACAGGGACAGATATCCAGAAACAACAAATTATATAATTTTTAGATCAAGTGAATTTTATGTAATAAAGCATGATCATTATATGAATTTTATTTATTTTCTTTGAAATTGAGACTATAACTTTTTAAGTATTACCAAATAGTCAAAATAAAACT
The DNA here is from genome assembly GCF_900520355.1 of Acinetobacter calcoaceticus. NCBI lineage: Bacteria > Pseudomonadati > Pseudomonadota > Gammaproteobacteria > Moraxellales > Moraxellaceae > Acinetobacter > Acinetobacter calcoaceticus. The sequence goes on from NZ_LS999521.1 coordinate 2,013,055, forward strand.
ATGCTCAAAATAGGACTAAAAATAAGGAGGAATACAATAACGAATATGGTTGATAAATTAGATATTTGATTTTAAATAAAATTTATGGTGCGATGATCATATAACCAAATTAAGGAAATGTTCGATAATCGATAAAAATATCTTTAAATCGAACAAAAGATCATACAATCACTAGAATGAAAATTTAAAATTATAAAAAATGCATGGAGAGGAATTCTAAGGTAAGTACTCAGGATTGAGTGATATTTAAAAACTCTTACGATTTCCTGCTCATTACACCTAAAAATTTCTATTTTTTTCTGCTAACTGACGGAATATATATGACATACACTAAGGAAGAAAAACGTAGCAGAATACGCGGTATTGTTGGTGCGGCCTCTGGTAACCTTGTTGAATGGTTTGACTTTTATATCTATGCAGTCTTTGCGGCTTATTTTACACAAGCCTTAACTGCACCTGACATGGATAGTTCGACCAAAGCTATTTATGTCTGGGGTGTATTTGCTGCAAGTTTTTTCATGCGTCCTATTGGTAGCTGGATATTTGGGCGTATTGCAGATCGACATGGTCGAAAAAAATCAATGGTCATTTCTATTTGCTTAATGGCATTGAGTTCCTTCTTATTTGCTGCCTTGCCTACTTACGATCAAGTCGGATTATTTGCTCCTTTTCTTTTACTCGTTGTCCGCTTACTTCAAGGCTTATCAGTCGGTGGTGAATATGGTGCCGTAGCAACCTACATGAGTGAATTAGGATTAAAAGGTCAACGTGGTTTTTACTCCTCTTTTCAATACGTCACACTCTCTGGTGGTCAATTACTGGCAAGTTTGCTCGGCGTAATTTTATTAACGTTTTTGAGTGAGGAACAATTACTTAATGGTGGTTGGCGTATTCCATTTGTTATTGGTGGTATTGCTGCAATTGTATCTTTACTCGCTCGTAGTCGCTTAGAAGAAACGCTTTCTCATCAAGACAGTGAACGTGCGGGATCAGGTAGTTTAAGAGAACTCTTTAAAAAACACTGGAAAACATTCTTATTGGTGGTTGGTTATACCTCTGCTGGTTCATTAACTTTTTATGTTGAAACCGTTTATTCAAAAACCTATTTAACGAACTTAGGTATGGATGGAAAAACCGTTGGTTATATAATGACCTTCGCGTTGTTTGTCTATATGTGTGCTCAACCTGTATTTGGTTCAATTTCCGACCGTATTGGGCGACGTTCTTCAATGTTGGCTTTTAGCTTATTATCTGCGATTTTTATCTATCCCGTTATGGCAATCGGAATGCCTAATTATATAGATTCGCCGATCATCATTACCTTGCTCCTCATTTTTATGATGTTGATCTTGAGTTTCTATACATCTATTAGTGGTTTAGTTAAAGCCGAAATGTTCCCTCCATATGTGCGTGCATTGGGCGTAGGATTTTCTTATGCAGTAGGTAATGCCATTTTTGGTGGGTCGGCACCTTCGGTTGCATTACAGTTTAAAGCTGCTGGAATTGAAAACACCTTCTTCATCTATGTCATTGTTATGCTTATTATCTGTTTCTTATGTAGCCTTGCGCTTCCGAAAAAACCAGATTATTTAGAACATGACCATTAAATAAAGAGATGCCTTCTGCCAAAAAGTAGAAGGCATTTTTAGTAATTAGAAAACTCTTTTAAGAAAACCCAAGGATAAATTCCTTTGTCATGTCCATCACTAAAACAGATTTGGGCACCATATCCTTGATCAAACATTGCGGTAATTTCAATTTCCGCCTGTTCAATTTTTATTTGTTTTATACGTTTTGACCTGCAAAAACCGCACGGACAAATTTCTCTAAGATTTTGATGACTCAAGCATAGGCTTGAACCATCACTCCAAATAAAATGAACTTGTTTATTTAAAATATCTACACGGATATCAGGTCTGAGTTGCATACGCCCCCTCCGTGATTTGAGTTAATCCAATACGAATTGCTTTTCGGACTTCAGGATCAGGGTCATGTTGATGCTGCTCTAATAGCATTTGAGCTTCTTGTGTGCCAATTTCACCCAGCGCTAAAGCAACTTCTTTGCGTAAATTGCTAATTTCATGTTTAAAATTAACTGCTAAATCTGTAACGGCCAAACTCGATTTTAATAACCCTAAACTGCGTACAGCTGCAATTTGTACTTGCCAGTAAGGGTCAGATAAAGCGCTAATTAATTGCGTTTCAAGCTGAATAATACGTAATTTTCCAATAGTGAGTGCCGACTCAACTCGTAGTTGCCAACTTTTAGCACCTAGCGAATATTGAAGTGCCTGAATTACATCGGCCGATATAGTTTTACTATAGGCAAGACCACCTGTTGCTATTCTACGTACTTCATCATCTACATCTGTTTCAACAATTTTTGCCAATATTGCAATGGCTTGATCTTGTTGCAACCAGCTTAAAGCACTCACAGCTTCACGGCGTACAAGAATATCTTGATGCTGTACCAAAGCTGATATTTCTGCAAAGAACTGCTGTGGTCGTAAAGGTTTTAATGCACGTAAAATTGCGCTTTTTACAAAAGTATTTTCATGCTGTAAATATGGTGCAAGTACATCAGCTGATGCAGCTTCTTTGATTTCACTTAAACTCTGACTTGCTGCCTGACGAACATCAGCACTTTCATCTATCAAAGCTTGAGCAAGCACATATAAGCTCGCTTCATCTTCCCAACTTTCTAGTTTTTTAGCAGCTTCTTCACGGACCAAAGCGGAAGGATCATGTTTTAATGCGTCATGTACCCAAGGCAATAAATCTGGATTTTCCTCATCACCAATATTCATTAAAGCAACAAAACGAACCTTTTCATCTGGTTGATTTAGCTGGGCGAGAAATTCCTGATTATATTCATCTTGGTCGTCTAAGGTTTGATAATAAAAACTCATTCGTATTCCTTGATTTGTGCTTTCTTTCCAAGCCCTAACGGGTTTAAGCGACTTAACTCTTCTTGTTGAGTGGCTTCCTTTAAAGTTTGCATGCAATGTTTTTTAATGGTTGTAAATTCACTACTCGTAACAAGTTCGATATCACGTGGACGTTCAAAATCAAGGTTGATTTCCTCAATAATTCGGCCCGGTCTATGGCTCATAATCAGTACTCGATCTGCGAGAAAAAGTGCTTCATCAATATCGTGGGTAATAAATAAAACTGAAGTTTGAATTTCTTGCCAAATTTCGAGCAATAGCATTTGCATTTTTAAACGGGTTTGAGCATCAAGTGCTCCAAAAGGCTCATCCATTAATAAGATTCGAGGCTCATTAATAAGTACTCTCGCAATTTCAACTCTTTGCTGCATACCGCCAGAAAGTTCGGCAGGAAATTTCTGCTCAAATCCTTTAAGCCCAACCAGATCAATCATCTTTCTGGCTTGTTCTATACGGCTATGCTTGCTGATTCCTTTCATCTTTAAACCAAAAGCAATATTTTCTAAAACGCTTTTCCAAGGAAATAAAGTATGCTGCTGGAAAACCAATCCTCTATCCGGATGCGGTTCAATAATAGACTCATTGTCGACTGTTAAAGTTCCTGAACTAATGGGTAAGTGTCCTGCCAAAGCCCCTAATAATGTTGACTTTCCACAACCTGAAGGCCCTAATAAACAAATAAACTCACCCGGTTGTATTTCAAAATTGACCCGATCTAATGCTTGAAAGCGATTTTTACCTTGCCCTAAATGTAGTGATAGATTTTGAATGCGTACATGGCCTTGTGTAATTGACATTTTAAGACTTCCTCAATTGATACCATGGGGTAAATCGATTTCCAATCACACGGACTAAGGTACTACTGAACATACCTAATGCCCCGATCAGCACCATGCCAACTACAATATTGCTGTAATTTTGCAAGGTGAAAGATTCCCATGTGAAATAACCAATTCCGTGTTGGCCTGAAATCATTTCAGCGGTGACTAAACAGAACCAACAAGTACCCATTCCAATGGATAAACCGGTAATAATGTTGGGTAATGCACCCGGAATAATGACTTCACGGATAATGGCGAAATCAGAAGCGCCTAGACTTTTTGCCGATGCAATTAATCTTGGGTCGACTGCACCGACACCATGGACTGTGTTTAATAGAATCGGAAATAAAGCGCCAATAAAGGTAATAAAAATCATGGAAGCTTCTGATGATGGAAAAATCAGAATCGCTAAAGGAATCCATGCAACTGCTGGAATTGGGCGTAATACTTCTAATGGCGGCATTAAAAATGCAGCAATTTTTTGATAACGTCCAGCCAACAATCCAATGCCTACACCAATCAATGCAGCCAATAAAAAGCCAATTACAACTCGAAAAATACTAGATTCAACATGTTCAAATGCTGTGCTGAGTTGAAAAAACGACCATAGCGCATGTACAACATCTAAAGGTGTCGGTACATTGCTAAAGTTCACAATACCTAAATTTATTTTAAATTGAGCCAACGCCTGCCAGATTGCTATCCAGAAAACTATGGATGTAAAAGCGATTCCATAATTTTTAAAATGTGTTTGATATGACCTCAACACCTGAAAAAACTTGAGTAAAAAAATGCTTTGGTTCTTGGGTTTTGTCTGGGCTAAACTACTCATTCGTCACCTCCTGATATGTGAGTAAAACAACATCAACCATGGGTCACTAGCTGAATGGTTTTAAAGTCATATACTTTTCCGCCTTGTTGTTTAGCCCATTTTTCAGCATCATCTTTTAATAAAAAGGCCTGCACTTGACCTGCTTTATCTGTGGCGTACCATGCCAAATTGGCAAGCAATTTAATGTCGGATTGATGATCTTGGCTATAAACCACACGTACGGTTTTTCCTGCCGTTTGAATTTTCTTTAAATCAGAAAAAGCATGCTCAGGTGTTTCATAGCTACGAACCTTTTCTTCACCCTTTACCCAAATTTGAGTCACTCGATTAAACGTTTTGATGGGTTGTCCTGTTAAAGCATCATTTGCAACTAATAGCGATTTTGCATAATCAGAAAGTTGTTGGCTGTAATTGAGTCCAGAAGCCTGAAATGCTTCTTTAATGTATTGGTCATCAATAAATTTATTTACATCGAGACTACCATCGTTTTTGCCTAGAACTTTTAAGGTATCTATGGCAATTTGGGTTGCTTTTCGATATTCAGGTTTCCAAGTCAAATCACGAGTTTGTAGACCTAATGGTCCATGAAACAGATAAACCACCTCGGCAGGAATACCCGTTTTTTCTGCAATCAGTTCACTATATTTTTCAGGTTGTTCCCGAATCAGACGATTTGCTTCAATAGTCGCTTGTAAGTAAGCTTTTATGACTTCTGGATGTTGCTGTGCATAATCCTTGCTGGCAAGTGAGCCATGAAATGTCGGTGATTTTGCTTGTGAACCATCATAGATTTTTTTAGCAAAACCTTGGTAAGCAAATAACTCTCCAAAGGGTACAAAGTCAGCATGCGCAGCAATCTTATGACTTTTTAATGCAGGCCCCGCCACTTCTGGAGCCTGAGCAATCACTTTAATATCTTTATCAAGTTGCCAACCTTCAGCTTGAATCGCTCGTAGTAAGAGGCCATGAGCAGTTGAGGCAAAAGGTACAGAAATAGTCTGTCCTTTTAGTTCTTTCAGTGAGGTGACTTTTGAGTCAATTGGAACAACAATCGCATTGCCACTGCCATTAATACTGCCTGACAACGGTGCTAAAAATATGCTTTCTTTTCCAGCTTTTTTAAATGCAGCTAAATTGTTTACAGCAGGAAAGTCGGCCATTGCTCCCAAATCTAGACGCCCAGCTACCATCTCACTGGTTAGTGGTGCACCAGAGGTGAAGTTTTTCCATTGAATGTCGTATTTAACATGCTTGTATTGACCATCTTTAGGTAAATATTTTGGTAATAAATTCAACTCACGAACAAGTAATCCACCACTTGCACAGTTAATGGTTGTGTCTTGTGTACCAATCGCTACCCGAACAGTTTCACTTTTGCTGCCACACCCAATAGTGCCGAGGACAATAACGCCAATTAAACTGCTCAGTAATAATTTTTTATTTCTATCTTTCATTTTATGTATTCCAAATTAATTATTTGAGTAAGTATGGGATATTTACTTTGACTGCATCCGTTGGGCAGTCCTTTTCACAAGGCATGCAGTACCAACATTCATCAAATTGCATATAAGCTTTTTGAGTTATAGGATCGATTGCCAATAAGTCCATTGGACAAACATCTACACAGACTGTACATCCTTTATCAGCAATACATTTATCTTCATCGATAATGACGGGAGCGATAGTACGGTGCTGAATTTCTTTAAAAATAAAAGCCATTGTTTGAATTCCTGATTTATTTAGTCTGTAAGAGCAACATCTTTTTGAATGCGTAAACGGTCATAAGACATAGCTTCATCTTGATTAATCGGAACCACATAAGGCTCAATTGTTTTTTTGAAACTGGTCATGTTGCCGTTTTCATCTTTTTTCAAATGTGCATGACAGAACCATTCCGAGTTATTCTTCTGAGGAAAATCTGCACGATAGTGATAAAGGCCCCAACGGCTTTCTTGTCTAAACAATGAGGCTCTGGCCGCCATTTCTGCGCAGTCTCGAATAAAAGATACTTCAGCGGCGCGCATGAGTTCATGCGGGTTTTGTGCAGAAATTCGGGCAATATCCTGTTTTATTTCTTCAAAGCGTTTAAGCCCAATTTCCATTTTTTGGCGCGTTTTAGGTGGCTGCAAATAGTCATTTACAAAACGGCGCAACTTATATTCCACTTGTTCGGCTGGTAAACCTTCAACGCAATTAAGTGGAGCAAAGATTCGTGCTTTCTCTGCCTCTATTTCAGTTTGGTTCAATTCACTATCTAGAGTTTCGCTCACATATTGTGCTGCGTTTACTCCAGCAAACCAGCCATAGGTAAATGCACCAAGCATATAGTTATGTGGTACGGCAGCCATGTCTCCTGCACTATATAAACCTTTAACTGATGTTTCTGCTTTTTCATTTACCCATACACCAGAAGCACTGTGTCCACTGCAAAAACCTATTTCTGAAATATGCATTTCCACCATATCTTGACGATAATTGGTACCTCGGCCTTCATGAAAACGTCCGCGACTTGGGCGCTCATTGGTATGTAAAATCTCCTCAATAGTTTGAATCGTTTCTTCAGCCAGATGATCTACCTTTAAATAAACTGGACCATTACCACTTTCCAGCTCTTGGTAAAATTCCCACATCATTTGACCACTCCAGTAGTCACATTCAATGAAACGTTCACCTTTACTGTTGGCGGTATATCCACCCAATGGGCCTGTGACATAGGCACAAGCTGGACCGTTATAGTCTTTAATCAGCGGATTAATCTGAAAGCATTCTAAATTGGCAAGTTCTGCACCTGCATGGTATGCCATGGCATAACCATCGCCTGCATTGGTTGGGTTTTCATAAGTTCCCATTAAATAGCCTGAAGTTGGTAAACCTAAACGCCCTGCTGCACCACAACATAAAATGGCAGCTTTAGTTTTAATGACATAAAAATCACCACTACGGCAGTCAAAGCCAAGTACACCATTGATTGCACCCTGCTCATTTTTTAAAAGCTTCGTAGTCACAATTCGGTTGTTAATTTTAACTTGAGCACGCTTTAACTGACGATATAAAACCTTTTTTACATCATGGCCTTCAGGCATTGGTAAAACATATGCGCCCATGTGATGTACTTTTTTTACAGCAAACTCACCCGTTTCATCTTTTTCAAATTTAATGCCCCATTGATCAAGTTGTTGAATGGTTTTAAAACTGTGTTTGGCATATGCATATACAGTTGTCTGGTTAACCACTCCATCGTTGGCAATCGTAATTTCTTTGGTGTATTGCTCTGGTGTTGCGTACCCCGGAATAATGGCATTATTAAGCCCGTCCATACCCATTGAAATAGCACCACTACGCTTTACGTTAGCTTTTTCAATCAGTAAAACTTTTAGATTGGGGTTTTCCTGTTTTGCTTTAATTGCTGCCATTGGCCCAGCAGTTCCACCACCAATAACGACAATGTCATATTCAAGATATTTAGTTTCCATGGTTGTATATTCCTTATTTTTATTTCTGTTCTTAACGATGAATACGTAAACGGTATTGGAACGTATCACCTGAAAAATAGAGATATTCATAGTCAATCGGTTGCCCATTTGCATCGTGGGTCAAGCGTTCTACGCGTAATATAGGTGTACCTAACTCCACTTGTAGTAAGGCCGCTAACTCTTCATCAGCTACTGTGGCATCAATGCTTAAATCAGCATGCCCCAGTGGGATACCGCACTCTTCTTCGAGGGCTTTAAAAATATCGGTAGTACGTAAATCAATCGCTTTCTCTTTAAGTTTTAGCCCAATATGTTCTGGTAAGTAGGTCAACTCATAGGAAACCGGCTGGCGGTTTAGCAAACGAACACGTTGAATTTCATACACATTGGCTTTAACAGGTAGTTTCAATTTCGGTACGACATGCACAGGAATTTGCTTAAGCTCAGCCGAGATAACCCTGTTCAAAATTTCATGACCCGCAGATGACATTGCTTCAGCAAAGCCTTGTAAATTTGAGATGTTCTGGAAGGTTTTTGGCTTACTTACAAAAGTTCCTTTGCCTGGAACTTTGAAAATGTAGCCCTCTAACTGTAATTGAGTTAATGCCTGACGAACTGTAATTCGACTCACACCAAACTGTTCAGCAAACTCATTTTCAGATGGAATTTGGCTAAGAACAGCATATTCACCATTTACGATTTTATTGAGAATGAGTTCCCTTAACTGATCGTAAAGAGGTTTATGATTTTTTGAATCTTGGGGGAGCTGGCTCATGCTGCACAACCTGTTATAACAACTTGAGCAAATAATGTATAAAATGTTTCTGTAGTGGAAATAATTTAAAGCGATAACTTTAGTTGAAAATATAATTTTTATTAATTTCAAAGTGTTGATATACATAAAAACGTAAGATTGAAAAAATGATCATCAAAAGTACATCTGGCTTTGCTATGCTGTTAAAAATAATTTGGCCTTTCTAAAGCAAATATTTTTATAAATTAAGTTCTATTTTAAAGAGATGGATATGCTACAAAAAGAAGAAACCATCGCGGATGGGCCAGTGGAAAATATCAGTTTCTGGCAAGCTTTTTTATTTTGGTTGAAATTGGGTTTTATTAGTTTTGGTGGACCAGCGGGACAAATCGCAGTCATGCATCAAGAACTGGTTGAGCGAAAACGCTGGATTTCTGAGAAAAGATTTTTACATGCACTTAACTACTGCATGTTACTACCTGGCCCCGAAGCACAACAATTGGCGACTTATATTGGTTGGCTCATGCATCGAACGGCGGGTGGGCTGGTTGCTGGTATTTTATTTGTATTACCCTCTTTATTCATTTTAATTGGTTTATCTTGGGTTTATATAAAATTTGGAGATGTACCTGTTATTGCTGGAATTTTCTATGGAATTAAACCAGCCGTAACTGCAATTGTATTTCATGCTACTTACCGTATAGGTAGCCGCTCTCTTAAAAATAAATTTTTATGGGGAGTTGCAATTGCTGCGTTTTTTGCCATTTTTGTTTTAAAACTTCCCTTTCCTCTTATTGTTTTATCAGCTGGTATTGCAGGCTACTTAGCCAGTAAAAAATATCCTGAGCTATTTTCTTCAGCGGCGGGTCATAAAGCCAGTCAAAAAGATTATGGCCGTGCATTTATTGATGATGATACGCCCACGCCAGAGCACGCTAAATTCCAATGGTCGCGCTTAGCTAGACTTATTTTTGTGGCAATCACTTTATGGTTATTACCCCTCTTAGCTTTAGCTTCATATTTTGGATGGCATCATTCTTATACTCAAATGGCATGGTTCTTCACTAAAGCAGCTTTACTTACTTTTGGTGGTGCATACGCCGTTTTACCGTATGTTTATCAAGGTGCAGTGAATAACTTTGGTTGGCTTTCACCTACTCAAATGATTGATGGACTCGCTTTAGGTGAAACCACGCCGGGGCCACTGATTATGGTTGTTGCTTTTGTCGGTTTTTTAGGAGGTGTGAATCATGCATTACTTGGCCCAGAACATCTATTTTTTGCTGGAGCACTGGGTGCAGTCATTGTCACTTGGTTTACTTTTCTTTTTTCATTTGTCTTTATTTTTGCTGGTGCGCCCATTATTGAATCTACCCATAATGAAATTAAATTTACGGCGCCCCTTACTGCAATTACCGCGGCTGTGGTCGGTGTGATTTTAAATCTGGCATTATTTTTCAGTTATCACGTGCTATGGCCCCAAGGTTTTTCTGGACCCTTTGATGTTGTTGCGGCTTTAATTACAGTCGCAGCATTTATTGCCTTATTCCGTTTTGAAATTAATGTGTTATACGTGATTTTTGCATCAGCACTGGTTGGATTGCTGGTTTATCTTTTATAGAAAATTGAACATGAGTCTTTTAACGTAACTGTGAAGGACTCATGCCATAAAACTGTTTAAAGCGATGGCTCAAATGGCTAGCCGAACTAAAACCACATACTAGAGCAATATCTTGTAAAGAGAAATGTGAAGATTTAATAAGTCCTTTCGCCTTCAACAACCGTCTTTGCATGACATATTGGTGAGGTGCCATATTCATAGATTGTTTAAACATATGAGCAAAATGATATTCGCTTAAATTCACAACATTTGCTAAATCAGACAAAGTAAGTGCTTGATCTAAATGATCTTCAATCCAATCTTGAATATATTTAAGTTTATGAGGTGCAAGTCCACCTTTAATGGCAGGCTGTTGCCATTGAACATTGCTATATTTTCGAATTAAATGATTCAGCAATAAACTGGCTGTTGTGCTCATTTGCAAATGATTTGAAGAATCTTGCCAGTCACAATCTAGCAAGAAAAACTGATATAACGCGCGAATCCGTTCGTCATCACTAAATGTAACTTCATTAAGTTCAATTTGATTAGGTTCTTTGTCCCATATTTTTTCCGCGACATCACGCAAATGCTGGTCGGTATAATACAAGTGAACGAATTTAAGCCCACCTCTTATATCCCAAGTCGACTCCTGATGTTCTGGCAATAAGCAAAAACGCCCCGGCCCGCCGCCATTTTTCCAGCCCACAGGTGTTTTTTGATAGCTTTCATAACCATCTTGAATATAGAGACTTAAAGTGTGGTGGTCGCTACAGACACTTACACGATCTTGTTGATTAGACCAAAATGCAAGTTGCATATTTTCATCAAGCACCACGGTTTCGTGAAGCTTGGCTTTAGATTGCTGTAGCTGTTCTAAAGTTTGATAGGCCATGCCAATTTAAAACGAATATCATTGAACTTAAGTTAACCATATTCAGCAAAATTGAGCTAGTTTAGATCTATAAAAAACGCAAGATCTTGCATGTACAACACAAGAATATATACGTGAAAAATGAAACATTCCTCGATACTTAAGCTTGGTAATCGAGGATGAATTTATGAATATTTTACTCTATGTTGCAGTGGTGTTGATTTGGGGAACAACATGGATTGGAATTGCCATTCAGAGTCATTATGCAACACCCGTCGTCGCAATTTTGTGGCGTTTTGCCATTTCGGCCTTATTACTTTGGGTAGTTTTACTATTTTCAGGAAAATTACAGCGAATTGCATTAAAAGACCATTTATTTTGTATGCTACAAGGTCTATGTGTTTTCGGCCTAAACTTTATTTGCTTTTATACCGCAGTTAAATATGTAAACAGCGGTTTAGAGTCTGTCATTTTTTCGATGGCTGTTTTCTTTAATGCCATTAATGCCCTTATCTTTTTTAATCAAAAACCTTCACCAAATTTTGGTCCAGCTGCACTTTTAGGTTTAGGTGGCATCGTTTTACTATTTTGGCATGATCTCATAAATAGCCAGTTTAATGCTCAGTTATTATTAGGTATTGGGCTATGTGCTGTAGGCACTTACGGTTTTTCTTTAGGGAATATGATCAGTGTTAGACATCAAAAACGTGGTTTAAATATCTTTTCAACGAACTGTTATGCCATGACATATGGTGCACTGGTGATGTTAAGTTTAGCTTTATTTACTGGTCAAAATTTAATGCCTCCAATGAATTTCCCATTTTTAAGTTCAGTACTTTACTTGGCTGTATTTGGCACAGTTATTGGGTTCTCTGCTTATTTTTCTTTAGTTGGGCGAATTGGTGCTTCAAAAGCAGCATATAGCACGTTGCTCTTCCCTTTAGTGGCTCTAACTGTTTCTACCTTCTTTGAAGGATATGAGTGGACCTTAAATGCTGTAATTGGAATTTTATTAATCTTACTTGGCAACTACTTAATGTTTAGTAAGTTTGAAATTGGAAAAAAGTTATTTAATAGTCAAAAAAATTGTGAGAAGCAGGCTTAAAAGCCTGCTTTTTTTATAAATCATAATTAATTTTAGCAGCCCGTTTTTAGCATCAACTCAAAATCTTTTAAAGCAGCAGCTGCCGTAGCTAAAGGCGCAGATGCTCCTCCACTTACAACAAGCTCACCCATTTCTTGAGTTAACACTCGAATGCATTTATTAGAACCTTGCAGATGAGCAAAAGAATGATTTGGCGGAACTAATCTTAATTCAACACCTGTTTGAATTTGCTGATTTTCAATATGAATAAAACCCACCAGACGAGGAATTAGATCTTCTTTTTTCCAGTCACGAATATGATCGGCAGTAACATGGCTGATTCCTTGTCTTGGAATATCTTGAATTTTTATATCAGCTCCCAAAACGGTATTTGCCAATATCGTAATTTTAGCAGCCGTATCCCACCCATCTACATCAAAAGAACTATTAGGTTCGGCAATACCTTTTGCTTGAGCTTTTTGAAGAGATTCTGCAAATGTACATTCATGTTGCAACATATCATTTAAAATAAAATTTGTAGTTCCAGTAAAAACACCTTCTATTGCTAAAATCTGACAGCCTGCTAAGTTATATTCAAACAAATCAACTGTCGGTAAAGCCGCAGCCGTCGCGCCGCTAAAAAATAATTTTTTATTGTGTTGATGTGCCAAATTAATTATTTTTTTGCCCTCTACAACTAAAGCACCTTTAGATACTGCTATCGCATTCATGTTATGTGTTAGAGCATAATTTAAATAAAACAGGCCTTTGCCCCCTGTCACATAATCACTTGGCCCAGTCTCAATAATGACATCCGCCTGTACCTGTTCTAAAAACTTTTGCTCAGTTTGACCTGCTTGATATTGAGTTTTATCTAGCCACTTGGCAGCTTGCAAACCGTCTTGATCAATTAAGCCGGATGATGAGTTGCAGACACCCACTAAACGAGCATCAATTTGATATTTTTGTTTATAGTATTCAGATCGATTTAAAAGAAGCTCTGCAATTTGTTGTCCAATCCGTCCAAAACCACAAATTGCCACGTTAATTCGCTTCATATCGTTTTCTCAAAAAATTTAAATGGTTTAAATTCAAAAGTTTCCAAAGTTAATGTTAAGGCTTCATTTGGAAACTTGTATTTATAAAGGTGAGTTAAAATACTATATCACTTAGATATTTGTGAGATTAACAATCTTAACTACCATATAAATTGCGACAGCAAAAACCATTAAAGCAAAGACTTTTTGTACAATTGCAGCCGGAATAAAACGAATGGCTCGACGTCCGACTAACATACCGAATGCACATGCGAGTGCAAACGCACTGGTAATGCCTACTGGATAGTGAAAACCCTCTGCAATATGCATCACAATACTCGTTCCACTAATAAGAAAAATAATCATGAGTGAGGTTGCAACAATACTATGCATGTCGAGATTAGTGACTCTTCTAAGTGCAGGTACGATCACAAAACCACCGCCAACCCCTAACATTCCCGTTAAAAGCCCAGCAATAATCCCGATGCTCGCGAGAACACTTCCCGTTTTAAAATTCCAGATGAAACGCCCCGTACTTGGGTTAACCTGACACGGTGGGTTGTGAAAATCTGATACGCGATTGCTGATGAGTCGATAGCCTACTGTAAACATAACTAAGCTAAACATGAGCATGAGCCAAATAGGAGAAATCGTGTTGGCTATTAAAATTCCGATATGTGCCATAGGTGCGCCAATAAGGGCGATCCAGATTGCAGCACGATAACGAACCATCTTTTTAAATAGCCCTTCAATCGTTCCAATCAGTGTAGACAGCGCAACTGCCAATAAACCAATTGGTGCTGCTTGAGCCACGCTCCAGCCTTGACTGGTCATTAGTGCAGGTACAGCAAGAATGCCACCACCCGCTCCTGTAAGACCAAGTAAAAAGCCAATCACAATGCCTTCAACGACAAGTAATAACATATCAGAAGCCTAAAATTTCATGTTTTGCATTTGCAGTGAACTGCTGTAATTGATGTGGTAAAGTTATTCCTCTCTGCAAGGTTTTAACCACCTTTCAGGGTAAATCTTTGTTGAACTATTCCACTTGAGTACAGCTTTCGCCTTCTTTCGAAGCTTCAATCGCTTCTCAGAGTAAAGCGTTGCTTTACTTATCCTCTTAACTCGAGCACAGCTCTCGACTTGCGCTCGGGTAAAGATTATTAATCTTTACTTATCCTCGCTCAGGTTTGACCATCCATTCGCGGCCTTTGAGCATGCCTTGCCAGTAAATTGGCGGTAAAACCTGTTCTTTAAGTAGCCATGCCAATCGAGATGGTCTTTGCCCATCAATCACCCACTTCGGAAAACTTGGAAGTAACTTGCCGCCATAGCCAAACTCAGCCAGAACAATCTTTCCACGCTCTACGGTGAGTGGACATGAGCCATAGCCGTTATATTCACAAAAGTTTTGCTCACCTTTAAGTTGTGCTAGAACATTTACAGCCACTATCGGAGCTTGAGCACGTGCCGCAGCAGCAGTCTTGGCATTAGGCGCATTCATCACATCACCTAAAGCAAAAATATTGGCATGCTGTGTGTGTTGTAAGGTTTGCGGGTTAACGCTCACCCAGCCTGCTTCATCAGTGAGAGTACTTGCACGAATGAAATCAGGCGCTTGTTGCGGTGGAACCACATGCAACATATCGAAATCGGTCTCGACCAATGCTGCATTTTCATCATTCACAACTTTAAACCATGCTTTTTTTGCAGGTCCATCTACTTTGACAAGTTGATGGTTAAAGTGCAGTTCAGAACCATATTTTTCGACATATTGCATCAGTGCAGGCACATACTCCTTCACCCCAAATAAAACAGCGCCAGTGTTATAAAAGTGAATTGAGATATCTTTAAGTCTGCCTTGCTTTAACCAATAGTCGGCCGAAAGATACATTGCTTTTTGAGGAGCACCAGCACATTTAATTGGCATAGGAGGTTGGGTGAAAATTGCCTTTCCACCATTTAATTGTTGTACCAGTTCCCATGTATAAGGCGCCAAGTCATAGCGATAGTTAGAGGTCACCCCATTTTTACCAAGGGTTTCGACTAGGCCTTCAATCCCATGCCAATTCAGTTTTAAACCGGGACATACGACCAACGCTTTATATTGAATGGGTTGGCATCCTTCCAGAATAACCTGATTGTGGTCGGGGTCGAATCCAGCAACAGCAGCTTTCATCCATTTCACTTTGGATGGAATCACACTTGTCATTGAACTTGCTGTTACTTGCGGCTTAAAAATACCGGCCCCTACCATGGTCCAGCCGGGTTGATAATGATGCGTATCTGCCGGATCAATAATGACAATATCTAAGTTTGGTTCACGACATAAGAGACTAGATGCAACAGAAATTCCAGCTGCTCCAGCACCAACAATCACAACACTATAGCAAGGAATCGTTGCTGATTCATGATCACGTTTTAAAATACGTGGCACTAAGCCTTTTAGGTTAAATCCAAGTTTATGACCTGTTTCGACTAACAGAGCTGCATCTTTTGGGTCAACTTCGGCCAAAGCCCATAAACTGATTGCACGCATGCCAGAGCGGCAATACGCTAAAACAGGTTTCTGGGCATTCTGATAAAACTGCTTAAAATCGTTCACTTGCTGATCGGTAATTTTGCCACTTGTCACTGGCTGATAAATGACTTGTATACCTAACCTTTGTGCTGCTTCTTCAATTTCAATCACATTGGGTTGGTCTGCACCTTCTCCATCTGGACGGTTACATATCAGAGTTTTTACTCCCTGATTTGCAATTTTTGCGACCTCATCGGCAGTGATTTGACCAGCAACATAAAAATCTTGATCAATTTGTTTGAGTTCCATATTGCCACCTTAAAATTGCGAAGTTGAGCCACAGGCTTGATTGGCAGGTAATGCTTTATCGATCTGTTTTGGATATGGCAGATTTAAATTATTCATCAATTTAATAAAATCTTCACGCGAGCGATTCTGTCCTAAACGTGAATTCTTTAAGCGCTCATTACCAATAGTCGAAGACAGGCGACCTTTATAATCATGTCCCGGATAAACAATAGTATCGTCAGGCAAACTAAAAAGTTGTTTATGAATACTGTCATAAAGTGTGCCAGCATTACCCGCTTGGAAGTCAGTTCGACCACAACCATCAATTAATAATGCATCACCAGTAAAAACCATATTTTCAACCAGATAACTCGTACAAGCATTGGTGTGACCTGGTGTATAGCGTGCTTCAATATTGAGATTGCCCAGTTTAAGCATGCAACCATCTGTAATTAAAATATCTCCGCAATTTACACCTGAGTTTCGATGTAAAACCGATTTGCAATGGAAGCGTTCACGCAGCAAATTCGCAGCCGTGATATGGTCGGCATGAACATGGGTGTCTAAGGTATATATGAGTGTAAATTGAGGCTGCTCTAATTCTTTTGCATAAATCTCTATATCTGATGCGACAGGGTCAATTAAAACGGCCTCTAATGTTTCTTCGCATGCAAGCATATAGGTATAAGTCGAACTTTCTTGCTCAAAAAACTGCTTAAAGAACATGGTTTATAACCCCAATAATTTATTTCTTTCCTATATTTTGCAAATAAGATGCCAATTATTTTAAATTAAATAATAAACATAAAAATCAAAAACTTAAAATAATAAGTAAAATTAAAGTTAGAAAATAAACTCAGCTTGATGTTCCTATGAAACTCAAGTATGTTTCAATGAAACGATTATGAAACACAGACAATGGCAAAGTTAAATTTTGAGTCAGAACAAGATTTTTTTATTTTATTTGAGCAATTAAAAGCTTTATTCCCAAATGCGAGCCTGTTTTTAGCTGATATCACGACTCAAGCAATTCACTATAAATTTAATACGGATGATATTTCTGTCGAGAGCATAGCCGCACTGACTCAAGATCATCACAATCAATATCTTGAAATTAATACTCATAAAGTTAAAAAACGATTTATCTATCAAGAGCATGATATTTATATTAAAGAGAACCATTTTATTGGGAAGCTACATATTTTACAGCCAGTTGGCATAGAAGAAGATTTTGCTGATCAAGTACAATTAACAGAGCAATTAAAAGACTTAGCCAAGGTTTTTAATAGTTGCTCACCAGAAATGACCCGAATGTTTTCAATCATTCAAAGAGTCGCCATTACCGAATTTCCAGTGCTCGTCCGCGGTGAATCCGGTAGTGGCAAAGAGCTTGTGGCAAAAGCGATTCATGATTATAGCCAGCGTAAAAATAAGATTTTCGTAGCTATTAACTGTGCAGCTTTAAATTCTAATATTTTAGAAAGCGAACTGTTTGGGCATGTTAAAGGCGCTTTCACCGGAGCAATTCGCGATCATAAAGGCGTGTTTGAACGTGCCGCGGGCGGAACTCTTTTTCTTGATGAAATTGCCGAGATTCCTTTAGAACTTCAAGCTAAATTATTACGTGTATTAGAAACAGGTGAAGTTACCCCAGTCGGCGGTGAAAAACCGATTCAAGCCAATGTCCGCATTATTACGGCAACGCATAAAGCTCTGCGTGAGGAAGCTAAGGCTGGGCGTTTTCGTCACGATCTACTCTATCGGTTACGTGTGATTCCAATTTTTATACCGCCACTCAGAGAGCGAAAAGTCGATATTCCACTGATTGTCGACCAGATTTTAAAAGAAAGCTCCACTCAACTCGACACGATGCCTCGTCACGTCAATCAAAAAGCCATGCAAGTTCTACTTAATTATGACTGGCCTGGGAATGTTCGTGAGCTTAAAAACACCTTGCTTTATGCGTTAACAATGGCCAATGGTAAGGTCGAAATTGAAGTTGAAGACTTACCAAATGAACTCTTAAATGCTGAGGATTACGTTAAATTGCCAGAGACAAATACGGAACTTAATCCGGAAAATGTGCAAGCAGCTTTAGAAAAATATAATCACAACCTGAATATGGTTGCCAATATTTTTGGGATTAGCCGTACAACACTTTGGCGTTATCGACAAAAACATAAGCTTTAGGGAGGTATTTATCTAATCTAAGGCGTATCATACTGCTCTTGGTTAGGTTCGTTTGTTCAAAGGCTTTATATGATTGTCCGTGATAAAAGCAATGTATTTAAATTATTATTTGCTTGGAAAGGAACAATTTTGCCGAAGGTTCTGCCTGCGCTGAGCATTGTTATTCTCATTTCAGCATTGATCGTTTTTCTTTCTTTTTATCATGTCATTCAAATTCCGACAGTTCCCACAATTGGATTTACCATTTTTGGCGTCATTCTTTCTATTTGTACGGGCTTTAGAAATAACGCCTGTTATGACCGTTGGTGGGAAGGACGAAAACTCTGGGGTGCTTTAATTGCAAATGCGAGGCATATTGTCAGAGATAGCCATGTTTTATCAGATGAACAACGTGAACATTTAATTCATCAGGTACTAATTTTTAGCAATTTATTACGTGATCGACTCCGTCAGCAAACTGTTGAACCGACCCAATTTCTTGAACATGCCTATTTAAATAACTCTTCACTTGATTATTTAAATGAGCATATTAATGCCCCACAATTTGTCTTAGAAAATATTCAAAAAGATTTGGTTAAAGTGCTTAAAAATTGCGAGATTAGCGATATTATCTACAGCACACTGAATCGTCATATTGTGGAGTTAGGCAATATTCAAGCAGGTTGTGACCGAATTGCTGGGACACCTTTGCCCTACTCATATTCAGTACTTTTACATCGTGCTGTTTACTGTTTTTGTTTTATATTACCTTTTAGCCTAGAAGCAACTTTAGGCATCTGGACACCGCTTATTGTTGGTCTTATTGCTTATATGTTTTTAGGTTTAGATGCCTTAAGTGCCCAAATTGAAGAACCTTTTGGTTTGCAAGAAAATGATTTACCGCTCGATTCAATTGTTCGCCTGATTGAACGAGAGTCTTTAAGCTCTTTAGGGCAGCCATTACCGCCTATTATTGAAGCCAAAAATAACAATTTACTTTAATAAAAAAGAGCGAATCATCGCTCTTTTTTATGGGTTTATCATTTCATTTATGGCTGTACAATAATTTTAACCGCTGACTCATTATTATGAATTAAGGTATCAAAACCTTGTGAAATCAAATCGTCCAGTTGAATACGCTGAGTGATGAAAGGCTCTAAATTTATTTTACCCTCTTCAACCAGCTTAATGGTTTCCTGATGGTCATTTACGTAGGCAATTGTACCTCGTACATCAAGCTCCTTCATTACCACACTATGCACATTAATTGATGCTGGATGGCTCCAAATCGAAACAATCACAATGACTCCAGTCGATCTAGTTGCAGTCACCAAAGTATCTAATACTTTATTAACGCTACTACATTCAAACGCAACATCGACGCCATCACTATTGGTGATCTTCATAACCTCAGAAACCACATCAACTTCTGACGGGTCTAAAATATAATCTGCAACTCCTGACTCTTTTGCTTTTTCCTTACGTTTTGCACTCAACTCGGTAATGATGACAGTAAGCCCTTTCGCTTTTAAAATTGCCGAAAGTAGTAAACCAATTGGCCCTGCACCACCAACCAGAGCAATATCACCAGCTTTGGCGCCACTTCGTACAAAAGCATGATGACCAACCGATAACGGTTCAATTAATGCTGCTTGGTCTAATGGAATTTTGTTGGAAATTGGATGTACCCAACGGCGTTTAACCGCAATTTTTTCCGATAACCCGCCGCCACGACCACCTAAACCAATAAAATTCATGTTTTTTGAAAGATGATAATTATCGTCCGGCCCAGTCGGCACATCGTCAGCCACAATATAAGGCTCTACCACTACATGTTGACCGATTTCAATATCATCAACACCTTCACCTACCGCATAGACCACACCTGAAAACTCATGTCCCATCGTAATCGGAGCTGATTCACCTGAAATAGGATGTGGATGTCCACACGGTGGAATAAAAATTGCTCCTTCCATGAACTCATGCAAATCTGTACCACAAATTCCACACCAAGCAACCTTAATGCCTACAGTGCCAGCAGTGACTTCTGGTTCTGGGATATCTTCAATACGGATATCGCCTCTGTCATAAAAACGTGCTGCTTTCATTATTATCTCCCTCAAATCAGGATGTTGTTTTAGCGATAGACTATTCCGCCGTCCGTTAAAATCGATTGACCCGTAATGTAATCTGAATCTTCACTCGCCAGAAAAGCAACTAATGCGGCTACATCGTCTGGCGTTTGGGCTCTACCTAAAGCAATGCCTTCTACATACTTTTTATAAGTTTCACCTATAGCCGCACCAGTAATTTCAGCAAAACGTTTATCAATTTCAACCCACATGTCGGTTCCGACAATTCCAGGGCAATATCCATTTACCGTAATACCGTGACTGGCATATTCTTTTGCGGCGGCTTGGGTAAGCGCACGTACTGCAAACTTGGTAGCAGAATAAACACCCAGCAAAGCAAACCCATCGTGGCCTGCAATTGAGCAAGCATTAATAATTTTACCTTTATGTTGGCGTTGTTTAAATTTTGCAGCAGCAGCCTGTATTCCCCACAGTACACCGCCAATATTGATATCAACGATTTTATGAAACTCATCTGGTGTGGTATCTGCAATCGCCTGAACCTGAGCGATACCAGCATTATTAATCATGACATCAAACCCACCAAGAGTTTGCTCAGCATGATTTATAGCGGCATACACTTGCTCGCGGTCACTGACATCGGCAATAAATGTGCTCGCATTTACACCTAAAGCCTGAATTTCCTGTTGCACATCATTCAATCGATCTTGTTTCATATCGACTAATGCAATGTGTGCTCCTTCTTGCGCCAAGCGCAGGGCAATCCCACGGCCAATGCCTTGGGCTGCTCCTGTTACTAAAGCGACTTTATCTTTTAATCCCTTAACCATGTTCAACTCCTGTAAATGCAGAATTTCTACATATGAATCGCTCGCTGCATTGAAGCCAAAATGGACTCATGCATGGCTTCTGATAATGTTGGATGTGGGAAAATCACCTGAGCAAGACTTTCATCAGTCGCTTCTAAATATTTAGCAATCGCAAAGCCCTGAATGTGCTCGGTCACTTCATGGCCCACCATGTGTGCCCCAAGTAGTTCGCCCGTTTCTGCATGTATGACAGTTTTAACGAAACCTGACGCATCTCCAATTGCCAAAGCTTTGCCATTCGCAGTTAAAGAAAACTTGCCAATTCGTACGGGTAAGTTCTGAGCTTTTGCTGCACTTTCAGTCAGACCAATGCTAGCCACTTGCGGATGAGTAAAAATACAACCCGGAATTTGGCTACGGTCGAGTGAATGCACATTTGCTACACCAGCAATTTTCTCGACACATATCATGGCTTCATGACTTGCTTTATGGGCAAGACACGGCGCTCCTGCCACGTCACCAATTGCGTAGAGACCAGCCACATTGGTTTTACAATAGTCATCAATTGCCACAAAACCTTGCGGAGTGAACTCAACGCCTAAATATTCAAGTCCTAAATTAGTCGCGTTAGGCTGTACACCAATTGCCGAAAGCACACGGTCAAAAATGATCGTTTGAACATCATTTGCAGTTTCAATTACACAGTGGACCTGACCATTTTCAATTTGAATGCTTTGAATTACGGCACCCGTTAGGACCTTCATTCCTTTTTGTTCAAACTGTTTTCTGACAAATTGAGCAACTTCTGCATCTTCAGTCGGTAAGATTTGTTTAGCTAAATCAATAAGTGTGACCTGACACCCTAAGTCTTGATAGAGGCTGGCAAACTCACTACCAATTGCACCCGAACCAACGACGAGTAAGCTTTTTGGCAGTTCTTCTGGAATAAGTGCTTCTTTATAACTCCAGACATACGTTCCATCGACAGGAAGTTGAGGAATATGTCGGGCTTTTGCACCAGTTGCTAAAATAATATGTGGTGCACTTAAAGCCTGACTTTTACCTTGAGCATCTTTAACTTCAAGTTTTTCTTTAGCAGTGAGTTTGGCGCGACCATTAAATACAGTGACCTGATTCTTTTTAAGCAAGTAATCTATGCCCTGCACCAACTGTGCCGAAACTTGACGGCTATGTTGCACAAGCTTTTGAATATCAAAATCGAGTTGGGATACCTGAAAGCCAAACTGTCCAGCATGTTTAAACTGGGTTGCAAGCTCTGCCCCTGCAAGCAAAGCTTTAGTTGGAATACACCCCCAATTCAGGCATATTCCACCTAAATGTTGCTCTTCTACAATTGCGGTTTTTAGCCCGAGCTGGGCTGCACGAATTGCAGCCACATATCCACCCGGTCCCGCACCAATCACAATCAAATCGAATTGAGTTTCTGACATGCGGGATCTCCTACACCAAAATTAAAGCTGGATTTTCAACAAACTGCTTAAAGCTGGCCAAGAACTTTGCACCTACAGCACCATCAATAACCCTGTGATCGCAAGACAATGTTGCCGTTACAATCTCACGAACCACTACATTTCCATTTTCAACAACAGCACGTGGTTCTGAAGCACCCAATGCCATAATTGCACCTTGCGGTGGATTAATAATCGCGTCAAATTGTTTAACGCCAAGCATACCTAAGTTGGAAATGCTAAAGCTGCCTCCCTGAAATTCATCAGGTTGTAACTTGCCGGTTTTGGCACGCGTTGCCAAATCACGCATGTCATCGGAAATTTGTGCTAAAGACTTCTGATTGGCGGCTTTCACAATTGGTGTAATTAAACCGTTTGGAATCGCCACAGCCACCGAAATATCGGCTTGTGAAAATTGCAAAATTGACTGTGTTGCTTCATCAAACTGAACATTCACTTCAGGCACTTTAATGAGTGCTGCTGCAGCGGCTTTAATCAGCATGTCATTAATAGAAAGTTTCACCTGTGGAACAGTCTCATTAATCTGCTTACGTAAATTCTGCAAAGCTTCTACGTTTAGATCGACTACAAGACGGAAATGCGGTGCATTACGTTTTGCCGCTTGCAAGCGTGAGGCAATCGCTTTGCGCATACCATTCATCGCGACAGTGGTGATTTTTGATTGCGGTTGAGCCACAGCGCACTGAGCCGATTGTTCATTTACTGCCGTTGGGTTGTTACGGTGGTAAACGGCTTCAACATCTTCTTTGCAGACACGGCCTCGGGTACCTGAAACACGGCAGTCGTTTAGGTTAATACCCCATTGTTTTGCCAAACGGCGTGCAACTGGTGTTGCCAAAACACGGCTATCATCGGCCGTAGATTTAACTACTTTAGCTTGATGTGGTTGTTTAACATCTGGCCACTGGCCTCCAGCAGCTTGTACAGCCTTTTGGATGTCTTGAACGCTAATACGCCCTTCACGACCTGAACCCGTCACTTTTGCCAATTTAACATTATGCTTTTCAGCAAGTTTCAAAGCATGTGGAGTTGCAAAAAACTCATCAGATGCTTGATAGCCTTGTAATGACTCGGGTACATCGTAGTCACCTTTAGCAGCCTTTACTGGAACTGGAGCACTTGCAGCTACAGACTGTGGTTGTTCTGCTTTTTCAGCAACAGGTGCAGATGTTTCCGCTTTACTCTGTTCCGAAGATGCTTCAGGGGCTTTAGCTGCTGAACCACCGAGCGATGTAATAAATGTTTCAATTTCTTCATCAGAAACTTGGCTTTCAGCACATACAGCAATAAGACCACCGACAGGCAAAGTGTCCCCGTCTTTTGCTAAGATTTTACGGAGTGTTCCTGCAAAAGGTGCTTCTAATACATTGACGATTTTTGTGGTTTCAATTTCACAAATTTCATCACCCTTATTAAAGCTGTCGCCTTCTTTAATCAACCATTGGGCAATCGTGCCTTCTTCCATGGATAATCCCCATTTCGGGATCTCCAGCGTTTTAATTTCGCTCATCCTAAGCCTCCAATGTTTTTCGTACAGCTTGCTCAATACGCTCTACACTTGGAATCCATTCTTTTTCTAAAACTGGTGAGAATGGAACAGGCGTATGTGGTGGCGTTACGAGCTCAATAGGCGCTTTTAAATAATGGAAACCTTTTTGTGCAATTAGGGCAGCAATATCATGTCCGAAGCCACAGCGCGCCGCTGACTCATCTACAATCACAACACGCCCAGTTGAAGCGACTGATTCCAAAATCCCTTCTTCATCAAGTGGAGAAATTGTTCGAGGGTCCACCACTTCAACCGAAATACCATCTTTTGACAGTTTGTCTGCTACTTCATTAGCACGATGGACCATCAAACCTAAAGCAATAATAGTTACGTCCGTACCTTCTCGGGTGTAATTCGCAACTCCAAAAGGAATGGTATAGGCTTCATCTGGAACGTCACCTTTAATGTCATAGAGCATTTTATGTTCACAGAACACGACAGGATCGTCATCTCGAATTGCTTGAATTAATAGCCCTTTCACGTCGTATGGACTAGATGGAACCACAACTTTTAAGCCCGGAACCGCGGCAAATACGTTATAAGGTGATTGAGAATGCTGAGCTGCTGCAGAAAAACCCGCGCCAATCATGCCGCGGACAACCATTGGCGCTTTTGCTTTGCCACCAAACATATAACGGAATTTAGCGGCTTGGTTATAGAGCATGTCATGGCACACGCCGTAGAAATCCATAAACATTAGATCGGCAACAGGACGTAAACCTGTTGCAGCAGCACCAGCCGCCATACCAATAATTGCTGATTCGGTAATCGGGGTATCAATAACACGTTCCGAGCCAAACTCTGTCCACAAACCTTTGGTTACACCCAGTACACCACCAAAGCCTTCAAGCTGGTTATCTTCGGTATTTTTACCGCCATGTCCACCACGCACATCTTCCCCCACAACAAACACAGTGGGGTCACGGCGCATTTCTGATTCAATGGCTTCTTTAATTGCATTACGAAAACTTTTATTTGGCATCTTTACTATTCCTTTAGTAAGAGACATAGACGTCGGTAAGGAGTTGTTCTGGTTGTGGGTATGCCGCAGCACGAGCTTTAGCAACTGCATCATCGACATTTGCCTTAGAGGCTGTATCTATCTCGTCTAGCTTGGCTTCATCAATTTTGCCTTTGACTTTTTCTCGGAAAATTTTCAAAGGATCTTTATTTTCTTTAATGAAATCGACTTCTTCTTTAGAACGAATCAAGCCAGGATCACCTTCGAAGTGTCCATAAAAACGGTTAGTAATGGTTTCTATAACGCTTGGGCCTTCACCACAGCGCGCACGTTCAATAGCAGTTTGAGCCGCTTCATATACAGCAAAGAAATCGCTACCATCGACTTTAACTGCCGGCAAACCGAAACCTGCCGCACGGCCCGCAATGTCTTTACTTCCTACCGCGTAGTCATGGCCTGTCCCCTCACCAAACCCGTTATTCTCAAAGACAAAAATCACAGGAAGCTTAAGTACAACAGCCATGTTCATTGCTTCAAAAGTAAGACCTTGGTTTGAACCGCCGTCACCGGTAAAAGAAAGCCCGACACCACCAGTTTTTAAGGTTTTAGCTGTTAGCGCTGCACCAATTGCCAAAGGAGGCCCACCACCCACAATCCCGTTGGCTCCGAGCATGCCTTTATCTAAATCGGCAATATGCATAGAACCGCCTTTTCCTCGGCAAAGTCCGTCATCTTTACCGAAAATTTCCAGCATCATGCCGTGAATGTCACAGCCTTTGGCAATACAGTGCCCATGACCACGATGGGTTGAAGTGATATAGTCTTTATCTGTTAAATTTTCACAAATACCGACTGCCACAGCCTCTTCACCACTATATAAGTGAATAAAGCCGGGAATATCACCATTGGTATTTTCTTCGTGAAGTCGATCTTCAAATTCACGAATATCACGCATACGTTTATATGCTGCGAGTAATTGCTCTTCCGTTAATTGCATATCCTTTTCCTTTATTATCTTGATTTTAAAAAATCAACCAAGTTTCAAGCGAAAATGCTAGTTCGCTATAAATAATTAAACTCAAAATCAACAATCAATCTATTAGACTAAAAAGTTTTTAATTAAAATAATTCCAATTAAACCATTAATTTCAAAAACTTAACCATTGAAAATATTTTTTGAATTTTTTTATATTTTTCATTTAGTTGTAAAACAAACCTTTAACCAACCTTTATTATTTTATAATACTCGCCACACTCTGTATTTATAATTAATTGCAATTTATTAAAATGATTTTAATAGGACTTTAATTTTAAAAATCAGAGTTTAATTAAGTTTTAAAAAAATGGAATTAATAATATGGATTTTAAAAGACAAGTAGAAACTGGTATTAAATTAAGAGGTGCTGATAAAGTATCTCGTATTCCCATTAAGGTTATACCTACACAAGATTTACCAACTAAACCTGAGTGGATTAGAGCAAAAATTACAGATTTTGAAGAAATTAAACGTATTAAAAATCTGTTGCGTCAGCAAAAGTTACATAGCGTTTGTGAAGAGGCTGCATGTCCAAATTTACCGGAATGCTTTGGCGCCGGTACAGCAACATTTATGATTATGGGTGATATCTGCACCAGACGTTGCCCATTCTGTGATGTCGCTCATGGTCGCCCAAAACCTTTAGATGAAAATGAACCTAAACATTTGGCTGAAACGGTCGCTAACCTAAACTTAAAATATGTAGTGATTACCTCTGTAGACCGTGATGATCTACACGATGGTGGAGCTGCACATTTTGTAAAATGTATTGAAGAGATCAGAAAGCGCTGTCCAGAAACCCTAATTGAAATTTTGGTCCCCGATTTTCGTGGTCGTTTAGAGACAGCCCTTTCGACTTTGAGCTTATCTCCTCCAGATGTGTTTAATCACAATATAGAAACTGTTCCACGTTTATATAAAGCCATGCGCCCTGGCTCAGACTATCAACATTCGTTAGAGTTATTAAAACGCTTTAAAACCTATTGTCCCGATATCAAAACCAAATCTGGTTTAATGGTTGGATTAGGAGAAATCGAGGCAGAAGTGCTTGCCCTACTGAACGATTTGAAAGACTATCAAGTTGACCTTGTGACCATTGGGCAATATCTTCAACCTTCAAAATCACATGCACCTATTCACCGATTTGTAAATTTACAAGAATTTGAAAGATACACTCTGCATGGTAAACGACTAGGTTTTAAAAATATTTGGAGTGCCCCTATGGTCCGTTCTAGCTACTTTGCTGACCGACAATATTTTGGAGAAACTGTACCAAAACCTTTTAGTCGACAAGATGTCTTATCTTAAGGATCAGGTAATTAACAAAACTTATCCAATAGGCTAATGGTCAACCCTTTTAAAATTATTTAAGGTAAGGAGACAACTAGGAAATAGTCACAATAAAAAAGTTATAACTGTTGAGCGGCTACGGATACGCCATTTCAATGATAAAGGAATTTCGATATGGATATGTCAGAACAATTATCATCGCCTTTTATGGATAATACTCCGTCCTTCTTTCGGCCGGAAAAGTCATCTCATGCTCAATATTTAGGAAAAAAGCCATCAGTTGACCTTGAAGCAGCTCCTATATTTGACTTAAGTGAAGAATGGGAACATTCATTATTCGGACGTTCTATTCATGAGTGTCACCGAAACTTAATGCACATTGCCGAAGATGCTGATATGGCAATTGGTGTGACAGATCCTCATGGCACTCTGCTATGGACATGGAGTAGTCATCCTATGCGTTCATCGGCAGAGCAAGTTCATTTTGTTGAAGGCGGCCAGTGGTCTACTCAAGCAGTTGGGCAAAATGCCATTGGTTTAGCATTAAATACTCATTCAGCTAACTGCGTTTACTCACATGAAAACCAAATGAATAGTGTTAGAGATTGGGTCTGTTACGCTGCACCGATTACCGACACGCAGACAGGCCAATTTTATGGGATTATGAATTTGTCTACAAAATCTCATAAGCATAACTCGTTAGGTCTTTTGGCAGTTGAACGCTGTGCTGACATTGTTAAACAAGCGATTCAGCTTCACCAAAAAAATATTTTATACATTAAGGCTTTCGGCACTCCAAAGATTCAATATAACCAATGCAGCCTGACATTAACTCAACGTCAAATTGAGATTCTGTGCATTCTGACACTATGCCCAGAAGGTATTAACCTTGAAGAATTACACTATGCTTTATATGGTGATCGGCCAGTAAGTACCACGACGTTAAAAGCAGAACTTTCACAACTCAGAAACTTAATTCCCGATGTGATCGAGTCTCGTCCATATCGACTTAACTGTGAAATTCAATGTGATTTTTTAATGGCAGAACAAGCATTAAACCTAGGCTTCACAGCAACAACATTAACTCTTTATCGGGGGAGTTTTTTAGCTAAATCAGAAAGTCCATTTTTATGTGCATGGAGAGACTGTTTCGACGCTCGTTTAAGCCATGTAATTTATCAAATTGAAGATGTCGATCAGTTATTACGTGTTGTAGGCCGAGTCCCAGACCGTGTAGATGCAGTAGAGCGTTTGCTTGAGTTATTACCTGAAGACACGCCTTATCGAGCAAAACTTTTAAAATTACTTGAATAAATATAAAAAAGGGAAATACACATAGATATTTCCCTTCTTTTTAAGGTGAGATCAAGCAGAGGCTTGAAGCTGTACCTTATAGCAATCATCCAAGGCTAATTCATAATAGCGTAGCCCTTCTTCGGCCGCATGAAATGCTTTTTTCTGCCAGTCAGAACGATCATTGCACAACCGTTTAATCAGCTCCATAGCCTCGTAAGGATGTAAATCATCATAGTGAGCATGCGCACGCAACCAAGCTAAAGAACGTTTATTAATAGACACTTGCGGGTGATCGGTATAGGTGTGAATACCTTTGTATACTTGAATAGACCAATCCCCTGTCGCCCATTCAATTGCAAGATTTGTTGCAGCAAGACATTCCGCCAAATTACCACGGTGGCTCATATTCCATAAAAAATGATTCACCGCATTCATCGCAGCTGGCGGTCGTACATGGTCGAGTTCATCAAGAGTTAAGCCAAAACCTCCAGCCCAATCGCGATACCATTGTAAATGTCGCTCTTCTACCTTGATATTTTGAATTAACCAATCTCGTGCTTCTGTAACCCCAGGTTCAGAAAACCCCGTTGCTTTGGCTAATGCTCCAGCCATGTATGACGGGAAATGGGCAACCAATGGATAAAAGTTAAGTAAGGCATAGCGAAAACTATCTAGGCTCAATCCCCCATTGGCCATTTCCGTAAAAAACGGATGTTTACTTACTCGTTCTTTCACTGGTAGCAGATCATCCCAGAACTGCTGTGACCATTCATTATGCGGCGTAATTTCTAAATGCATTCCATATTGATTTAGAGCAGTCATTGCTAATTTTCCTATTTATATGACAGCAATCATCTGTATTTCACGCTATAAGTCTATCCGAAAATGATAAAGATACAATCGTTAATCGACCATTTGTAACTTTTTTCGATGGATTGTGAATCTTTAGATACTTACTACGCTAATCATTGAAATGTCGTGATTTTTATCACATTTAACATAGATAAAAATCATTACTTTTTTAAAAAAACTGTATTATTATTTTGAATAAACCACACATTATATAATCAATATTTTTAGATGGAACTTTACTAAAATAAGTCTCATTTCATGACAACTTCCAATATAGTGAGCATTAATTATGAAGTTGCAAGGTTCCAATATATTGGGACAGGAACAAATAGATTTATTAACCACACGAGGCTTAAACTTCGTTTGGTTCCCAAAGCAGCTTGAAACGATCTATCGTTCTCAATACCAAAATGGTGCTGCCTATGAGTTTCGCTATAGAGCTCCTATTATTTTAATATTATATATATTTTTAAGCTTTGGTATATATCAAGTTTTACCAACTGAACAAGTTTTATCCTGGTTTAGCTATTATTCATGGGTCGGTGTAATAATTACTATTGCTTGGGTTTTATCATTTATTAAAAAATTAAATCAGTATTTTGATTATTATGTAGGAATTGGTTCAGCTTTAGCTGTTGCGATTACTTTTATTTTAATTAACGTCATTGAAAATGGACAAGATAATGTTCTTTTTCATGCAGCAATGATGTATGCCATTGTGATTATTTATGGTGCTGTAGGTATGCGCTTTTATACCGCCATATTTGCTGGATGGATGGGAGGACTTGTTGGAATTCTGGCAAGTAACTACTTAAATGGGGTGATCGACTGGACCTTTTTGAACCGCACTTACACCTTTAGTAGTTTTTTGGGAATGACCCTTGCCTATGCAACTGACCGTCAACATCGAGAAAACTACTTACAAAACTGTATGATTGAGCTGAATCGTATTGAATTGATGCAACAAGCACAGCAACTCTCATTACTTTCACAACAGGATGCTCTCACTGGTCTAGCCAATCGGCGCTATTTAGATGAAACGTTGGATAACGAATGGCGCCGTGCTTTACGTCATGAAACCCCGCTTACTATCATGATGGTCGATATTGATTACTTTAAGTCATATAACGATACATTAGGTCATCTAAAGGGCGATGAATGCTTAAAAGAAATCGCAATTGCTATTTCTTCTATTGCTGCTCGTAGCGGTGATCTGGTTGCTCGTTATGGCGGAGAAGAGTTTTTACTTTTGTTTCCAATGACAAATACTCAGCAAGCCTTGATCCAAGTTGAACGATTGATGAGCGCCATTAATAAAATCGCTATTGAGCATCCATCTAGCAGTGTTTCTGGGTCTGTAACAATTAGTGTAGGTGTTGCCACCACGATTCCACGTTTAAATGATTCAATTTCAGCTTTTGTTGCACGTGCCGATCATGCATTGTATAAAGCCAAAACTAATGGCCGTAATCAATATAAAATTGCTGTAAACGAAGAACAAATTGTAGATTTAACTTAAAAATTCAGGCTTTTATAGTTTCTTTTTTAATTAAAATGAATAGAAATAAACAATTAGCTTTCCCATCCGTGGCAAAGCTAAAATGTAATTTAGAACAAATACGTACAAAAACCTCTTTTATTTAAACTTAATAAATTTACCGGCCTTCAATACATTAATATTCAATTTCTAGATAATAAAAATGATAGCTACAGCTAATTTAGTATAAAAAAATTCCACTTCATTAGAGTTCACCTTTTAACCTTTTCCAAAATTTAATTAAAAAATAAAATAATGAATTTTGTTCTATTCTTTGCGGCACATTGGAAATGGCTTCAGCTGAAAATGGTAAAATCGAAACAATATTCTCATGTATTGTTTCATAATTTGGATAGGCTTCTTTTTTTATTATTTCTATAATTTTTTGTATTTCATCAAGAGATAAATTTAAAAATCTCTTAATTTCTTGAGCCGTTTTTGACTCAATAGATAATAAAGCACAAACTCTAGTGACATTAACAATCTGTTCTGCATGAATATTTTTAAAGTTTGGATAACAAATAAGCTTATAAATAATTTTTGTCTCTAAATGTTCTTTAGATACTATATTCTCATTATTTATTATACGTTCTTGATGACTTATTTTGAAATATTCATTCTTCTCAATATCTTGTAAAATATTTAGAAGTTCCTGATATCTTATTGGTCTCTTCAAACCATACTGATAACCTTTTAAAAGCTCAGGGTTATTACTTAATACGATCTTAATTTTTTTAGGAATAAGTATATTGGTATAACCACTATCTAAATCAATAATATGTATATCTGGATTGTTTTCACTGTATATCCAATTCCCCAAAAGATGAGATGACAAAGATAAGTCATGAATAACTTTTATCATTGCCTCTAAATTTTTAGGCAATAGCCTATCCTTTGACATACAGCCAATTCTATATGTGCTCTGATTCATTGATATTTCCCCAATTTCAATGATGACTTTGAAAATTCTTTGTTTAAAGTAATAAAAATTTAAATATGTAATAAACTTATATAAAAGCAATTTGAGTAAAATTACCTTTAAGAGATAAATATAAATATTTGGTACAGTAAAAAATTTAACAAGATTAATTGCCAAGCTCTACAGATGAATATACTCAAAAATAAATCGCAGAATATTATATTTATATAAATATTATAAGACAAGGAAATAATTTAAAATTTAATTAAACTTAATATAATAAAAATTTAAAACCCCATATTTAATTTAAATATGGGGTTTCATTTACTCTAATCAAAAATTATGACTATGGTTCAATTGGAGAAAATGGTGGAATAACATCTGCATTTTGAGCACGATGACGTAAAAAATGGTCCATTAAAACAATGGCTAACATTGCCTCTGCAATTGGTGTCGCACGCACACCTACGCAAGGATCATGACGGCCTTTAGTCAAGACATCGGTATCTTCACGATTTAAATTAATCGTTTTACCCGGTGTCGTAATGCTTGCTGTTGGTTTTAGTGCAATAGCAACTCGAATGGATTGACCACTTGAGATACCGCCTAAAATACCGCCTGCATGATTCGCTAAAAAGCCATTACTGGTCAATTCATCACGTGTTTCATGACCAAACTGTCCAGCAACTGCAAAACCATCACCAATTTCAACACCTTTAACCGCATTAATACTCATCATCGCGTGAGCAATATCAGCATCTAAACGGTCAAAAACAGGTTCGCCCCAACCCACAGGAACTTTTTCAGCTAAAATTTCTAGCTTTGCGCCGCAGCTTGTTCCTTGTTCACGTAAAGATGTCACTAAGGCTTCAAAACGTGAAACTGCGTCTACATCACCACAGAAAAATGGATTATTCGTAACTTCATTCCAATCCAGTTTTTCAGCAACTTCATTACCAATTTGGGTAACATGTCCACGTATCAAGACACCAAATTTTTCTGCTAAATATTTTTTAGCAATTGCACCCGCTGCAACACGCATAGCAGTTTCACGAGCACTTGAACGGCCACCGCCACGATAGTCACGGAAACCGTATTTTTGTGTATATGTATAATCGGCATGGCCAGGTCTAAAAGTTTGGGCAATATTGCCGTAATCTTTTGATTTCTGATCAGTATTCTCAATCAACAAACCAATTGGCGTACCTGTCGTTTTACCTTCAAAAACACCTGAAATGATTTTAACTTGATCAGGCTCTTTACGTTGAGTCGCAAATTTAGAAGTACCCGGTTTACGACGGTCAAGGTCTTTTTGCAAGTCTTCTTCAGACAGCTCAAGGCCCGGTGGCACACCGTCAACAATTGCCATTAAGCCAACGCCATGAGACTCACCGCAAGTAGTTACACGAAAGAGTTGTCCAATACTATTCCCTGCCATATGCCCAACTCCTTATATTTGCTCTTCAAATAGTTTTCTATAACGGCGACATTGTTCAGCAGTCAAAGCAAAAATACCTGAACCACCTTTTTGGAAAGTGAGCCAGTTGAAATCAATCGTATTAAAGTTCTGACGCATTGACCATTCAGAATTACCGACTTCAATGACAATCAGGCCATCTTCAGTTAAGTAATCTGCCGCTTGTGCAAGCATTTTACGAACTAAATCTAAACCATCTTGGCCTGCTGCCAATGCGAGTTCAGGTTCATGTAAAAATTCTTCTGGTAAGTCAGCCATGTCTTCAGCATCGACGTACGGTGGATTACTTACAATCAAATCATACTGGTTTTCAGCTGGAATCTTGGCGAATAGATCCGACTCAAGCAATGCAACTTGATATTGCTTATTGTGGTGCTCAGCATTAATTGAAGCAACTTCTAGCGCTTCTTTAGAGATGTCAGTTGCATCTATTTCAGCATCTGGATAAGCATAAGCCAAAGCCACTGCAATACACCCAGAACCTGTACACATATCTAAAATACGATGCGGAGTTTTAGGGTTTGCATTTTCTGGCAAATTATTGAGCGCTTCGCGCATTTGACCATTTTCATCTAAACAATATGGCGCAAAACGTTGTTCAATTAATTCTGCAATTGGTGAACGTGGAATGAGTACACGCTCATCTACATAGAATGGTTTATTAAAGAAATACGCAAGATTTAGTAAATAAGATGTTGGAATACGGTCATTGATACGGCGTTCCAATAAACTTAAAAATTCTGCTTTTTCACTTGGTAATAACTTCGCATCTAGAATTTGTGCGTCTGCTGACCATTCAAGAGATAAGGTTTGTAAAACTAATGCAGAGCTTTCTGCAAAATAATCTTCAGTACCTTGTCCTAAATGTGCATCATGTTGACGTAATGCTGATACCCCAAAACGAATAAAATCTCGAATTGTTGATAAATTTTCAGCCGCTTCCTGTAAGTTTTCAGGGCTAATCGTCGGTCGCTCCACTTAGGCGTCTCCAAAGGCAAATTTTGCAAAGTGACTATTCTACTGAGTGAGGTACAGCAAAGCAACGCTTTGCCCTGTGAACCGGAGTTTTACAGACCTATCTTGAACAATCACACGTTAAAATCAGACTACTTTGTTTTAATTATAAAATAATGAAATTTAATTTAGATGTTCAAAACAAAAAGCAGCCCTTAAATGGTAGGCTGCTTTTGAAGTTTAATGAGTTTTAAAGCTTAAGCTTTTCAGCAACATAATCAGAGTCTTTATCCCCACGCCCCGATAGATTCACCACAATCATGGTTTCTTTAGCTAATTGGGGAGCTTCGCGAATTGCCCATGCAACAGCATGTGAGCTTTCAAGCGCAGGAACAATGCCTTCAACTCGAGAAAGTGTCATAAAAGCATCTAAGCACTCTTGGTCAGTTGCGGTGCTATATTCAACACGACCTAAATCTTTTAAAAAACTGTGTTGTGGGCCAACGCCCGGATAGTCAAGTCCCGAGGCAATAGAATGCACGGGTAAAGGTTCACCTTCCTCATTTTCAAGGACATAACACGCCATACCATGAATTTGACTTGGCTTACCTAAAGTTAGCGTTGCCGAATGCATATTGGTATCTAAACCATGTCCAGCAGGTTCAACTCCTACCAGTTTCACATCGGAATCATTTAAAAATGCAGTAAATGCACCTATTGCATTTGAACCGCCACCGACACATGCCACAACATAATTCGGACTTTTCCCAAATCGCTGATGGGTTTGATCTTTAATTTCATTGCCAATAATCGATTGAAAATCACGAACCATCTTAGGAAATGGATGTGGACCTACCACGGAACCAATCGCATATATAAAGTTTTTTGGGTCTTTTAAATATTCTTCAAATGCACTATCAACAGCATCTTTTAATGTTGCTGTACCACGTGTTACTGCGACCAAATGAGCACCTAAAATTTTCATTTTGACAACATTTGGATGTTCTTTTTCAATATCTACTTGCCCCATGTGAATTTCACAAGGAATCCCCACCAAAGCACAAGCTGTTGCCAAAGCTACCCCATGCTGACCAGCACCAGTCTCTGCAATAACTTTCTTTTTACCCATATATTTGGCAAGTAAAGCTTCGCCTAAACAGTGATTGATTTTATGAGCACCTGTATGGTTCAAATCTTCACGTTTTAAATAAATTTGTGCCCCACCTAACTGATCAGAAAGGCGTTTGGCATGAAATAGAGGACTTGGGCGGCCAACATAATTCGCAAAAAGATCGGTCAATTCATTTTGAAATTCAGGGGAGTGTCGAATTTCTTCATAAGCAACATTAATCTCATCCATTGCCTCTTTTAAATGTGGAGGAATGAACTGTCCGCCATATTCACCAAAAAATCCTTGTTCATTCGGCAAAGCAATACCGTTAATTTGATGTTGCATATTGTCTCTCTGTTAAAATTATTAAAGTTATTAAGTTTATCTAGAAAGGTAGCGTGTCATATCCTCAATGCCTTTTAGCGTCATTGGGTACATATGATTTTCAAAAATTTCTTTAATCCAGCCAATGGTTTGAGTGTAATGCCAATAGCTTTCAGTCTCTGGATTTAACCATGCTGTTTTATCAAAATGGTGACGTAAGCGGCGTAACCAAACCTCACCCGTCTCATCATTCATATATTCAACAGAGCCGCCAACCGATTTCAGCTCATACGGTGCCATACTGGCATCACCCACTACAATTACACGATAGTCGCGGCCATAGGTGTGAAACAGATCCCATGTATTCATACGGGTAGCTGTGCGGCGGTGATTATCTTTCCACACATAGTCATAGAGACAATTATGGAAATAAAAATACTCAAGCGTTTTAAACTCGCTTTTAGCCGCACTAAAGAGTTTCTCACATTGGGCAATATGAGCATCCATAGAACCGCCTACATCGAACAACATAAGCACTTTTATTCGATTTCGACGCTCAGGTACCATTTGAACATCAAGGATACCTTGCTTGGCTGTTTCACGGATTGTACCGTCAACATCCAACTCTTCAGCTGCACCTTGACGCGCAAATTTACGCAAACGGCGCATAGCAATTTGCATCTGACGAGTACCAAGAACTTGGTCGTCATCTAGATTTTGATATTTACGCTGTTCCCATACTTTTACCGCTGAACGTTTACGGCCTGGCCCACCAATCCGTACTCCTTCAGGATGATCACCAAAAGCCCCAAAAGGTGAAGTACCACCAGTACCCACCATGCGATTACCGCCTTGGTGTTTCTTATGCTGTTCGCGTAACCGCTCTTCCAGCATTTTCATCAGTTCTTCTAAGGAACCTGCTTTTTGGAGTTCTGCTCTTTGTTCAGGAGTTAAATGCTTTTCTAGAAGTTCTAAATCAAACCAGTCTTTTGGAAGTTTATGAACTTGTTTAAGCAACTCATCCAGATCAAAGGTTTCGATACCGTCAAAGTAGTCTTTTATGGCACGGTCAAACTTGTCAAAAAAGCGTTCATCTTTAACTAAAATAGTTTTAGCAAGTTGATAGAACTCTTCTTGATCGGCAAAAACCAAACCTTCACTTACTGCACGGTTTAAGTCAATAAGTTCACGAGTTGTAACTGGAACACCGTATTTACGTAAGGTGTAAAATAACCGCACAAACATGGGTTATTCCCTCCTTTAACGTCGAGACATGAAAGCCAAACGTTCGAGGAGTTGCACATCCTGCTCGTTTTTGATGAGTGCGCCATACAAAGGCGGAATAGCTTTAGATGCATCTCGATTGCGTAATACATCTTCAGGTATATCATCTGCCATGAGCAAACTTAACCAATCAATTAACTCAGAAGTTGATGGTGGTTTCTTCAAATTAGGAATTTCACGTAGTTTAAAGAAAACCTGTAAAGCTTCGTTGACCAGTGTTGCAGAAATATTCGGGAAATGAACATCGATAATTTCTCGCATGGTCACTTCATCTGGAAACTCAATGTAATGAAAGAAACATCGACGCAAGAAAGCATCTGGTAACTCTTTTTCATTATTCGATGTAATAATTACAATTGGGCGTTGTGTTGCCGTAATGGTTTCACTTGTTTCATAAACATAAAAAGACATTTTATCGAGTTCATGCAACAAGTCATTTGGAAACTCAATATCGGCTTTGTCAATTTCATCAATTAACAAGACACAACGCTCTTCACTGGTGAAAGCTTCCCACAATTTACCGGGTTTAATATAGTTCTTAATATCGTAAACACGGTCATCACCTAACTGGCTGTCTCGTAAACGAGAAACAGCATCATATTCATACAACCCTTGCTGTGCTTTGGTTGTCGATTTGATATGCCAAGTAATAAGTTTTAAGCCCAAACTTTCTGCTACTTGTTCAGCAAGTAAAGTTTTACCCGTGCCCGGTTCACCTTTAACCAGTAAAGGCTTTTGTAAAGCACGGGCTGCTTTTACAGCGAGCTTAAGACTGTCAGTCGCGATATATTGATCTGTACCGGTAAAATGTTGGGTATCAGCAGACATGTGAAGACCTTATTTTTCTATTTCAATGGTTAGATGGAACGCATGTTTTTGTTTATTGAATATTTTGACCAACAATATCCAATCACCAAACCTAGACCAACTACAAACAGAATTAAAGATAAATTTGACCAAATTAGAGGGCTATCTTTAGTTAAAACACCAAAAAGTAGTCCAAAAATAGCAGGTGCTACCGATGCATTCGGCCCTTCAGACACTGTTGGTGTGACTAAAATAGCAAATACAACAAGCCAGCTAATTGCACCAAAAGTTGTAGGAAGGCGACGCATTAATCGCCACCAACACCATAAAGCAATAATAGCGCCTATTCCATAAGCTGTTAATGCAATAGCATCTTCAGGAATAACATCCAAAAAAGAAAATAATTGATTCATTATTCCAGTTTGATTTTCACGCACCACGTAAGCCCTCTGGTTCAACCGCATTTGGGTTAATTAACCCTTCTGGCGGCATCTGAAGAAAGAAACCTTTTGTTTGTAATGAGTCTAAAACATGTAAAACATTAGCACGCGCCAATTTACGTGTTGGAGCTAATTCTAAATGCATGACAAACGTTGCACGGCCAAACGCTTGTAAAACAGCTTCGGGAATTTTTTCAAACGGATCAGCTTGTTCCGCATCGTCAGGATAGTTTGGACGAGCAATATAAATGTACATTTCATCTTTTTTGCTCGATCTATAAATATCACAGTGCATTTCAAATCAACTCTTGAACTAAGGACAGCATACATGAAAAAAAACGACTCACACACGCAGGTTTGTTTACGCATCAGTCGTTTTTTTAATTCTTGGGAAATATTAACCTACAACATTGATTAAGGTCGATAATAACTTTGTTCCAAACTAAAGCTGGTCTTCATAAAAATCAATAACCAATTGATTTAAAACACTAAATATAATTATTCATTTTAATAAAATAAAAACAATTTTAGAAAAAATACCAAATTGTTCATTATTGAGTAATTTTTGTGATCTGTTTTTAATACTTTTACCCTTTAATATCATGAAATTTATCATATTAAAGTTAGATATTACCTTTTTAAAATTCACATTTAGGTAAAACTTCTAACCACTTAACAAACATTAACAGACATTACTTAACTGGTTTAAATTCTCAATATGTTTCAATAATAAGTATCTTAATAATAGATGTGGAGGATGAACTTATGCCTCGTGGCGATAAAACAGCTTACACAGCAAAGCAAAAACGTCAGGCTAAACATATTGTTGAGAGTGAGGAAGACAGAGGCCATTCTCAAGAAGAGGCTGAACGAATCGCATGGTCGACCGTCAATAAACAAGATGGCGGCGGTAAGAAAAAGTCTCATTAATATAAACTTTGAATACTTCTTTAGTCTTGGCTAAAGAAGTATTTTTATCAAAAACAAGTTAATGCGGTTTAGAAAACTCGAGAGCTTCTTATATAGTCATCGCTTACTTGATTTAAGGCATTTAAAATAGCACTATCATCTTGACTTAATAGAGCTTCATTGAGGCATTCCATGTAGCCTATGAGCGTAGTTTTAGATGCATTGGCAAATTCAGATGTTACTGCTTCATCTTCATATAAAATCACGTAACTACGTGCAAAACCATAGATTAAATAGATGGCTGCTTTTTCTTTTGTGTTTTGAGATTCTTTTAGAGACTGTTCACAAGCATTTTTTAAATCTTTAAATGCATCTGTACCAGTAGATTGATTTTTGAAAGATAAAAGTATTGTTTGGAAGTTCATATCCATATTCCACTTAAAAAGTAAAGCTACAGAAGATGATAGGATCTGTCAAATAAAATCATGATTAAC
Organism: Acinetobacter calcoaceticus; assembly: GCF_900520355.1. NCBI lineage: Bacteria > Pseudomonadati > Pseudomonadota > Gammaproteobacteria > Moraxellales > Moraxellaceae > Acinetobacter > Acinetobacter calcoaceticus. The sequence goes on from NZ_LS999521.1 coordinate 2,053,088, forward strand.
ATGGATCTAAATGTAAATAAATTTATGTTCTCTTTTTAATTCTATATAAAAGACCGCTCTTAAAAAGCGGTCTACTAAAAAATCGATATTTAAAAGCTTATTTCTATCGTTATGGTTGTACCAGAGTGCTCAATATTGGTTGAAACATTGAAGCCTCTTCCTCTAAGTTCCTCTTCTACGTGTGTGAGATGATCAGGACTTACAGCGTCAATAGGAAACAGGAAAGTTGCTTTTCGCTGCCCTCCCTTAGATTCAATTTCAGTACCTATTAAAATTTTTTCTAACATGGCCTCTTGATTAATTTTAAAATTTTTAGCATTTTGACGCGCTTGTTCAGCACTAAAGTTATTAAGCATATTTATCTCTCTAATTATTAATTTATTTAAGTTTATAGCATAAAAAGATTATATAGTTTTAGTGTTGTGTCGTTAATTCCGACCAGAAATAAGCTTATTGATTAAATAACATTTCTATCCATTCAATAAATTTTCTGGCATTTCTATTTTTAAACTCTTCTTTCTTTGGAATGTAGTAGCACAGCTCTGATTGAATTAATTGAGTTTTAAGCGGTTGTATAAGATTTGCTTTAATAAATCTCTGAGCAAGTGTAGAAGAACAAAATACCAGTCCATTAGCCGCTAATGCTTCATGTATTCCAAAAATTTCCTGATCAAACTTCTTAATTGTTATTTGCGTTCGGTCCCATCCATTCAGCTCAAGCCAAGTCTCTAGTGGCGGACTTGGTAGTGCTTTATTTTTCCATTCTGTGGTGAATAACGTTATTGGCTCAGTCGTATATTTGGAAAGATCAAGTTTAGATGCACCAAATACATTAAAAGACTCATATTTAAGAATATCGTTAGAAGGTATTAAAGATACATCACCATATCGAATAGGTAATGTATATAAGTGATTTTCTAGCGCTTCTCCGGTAGAAAATTCAACTGAGATATCAGGATGTAGTTGATAAAATTCATTTATTGAGGGAATTAACAACAGTGCTGCTAATGAAGAGGTGGTCACCACTCTGAGTGTATTTCCATTTACTGTTATTTCATCTAGCGCATCTTCAATTTTACGAAATCCTTCAGAAATCGCTACTGCTAGCCTATCACCTGTGGTTGTAAGCGTTATTTTTCTTACCTGTCGATGAAATAAATCAACATTTAACCTGCTTTCAAGATTGGCAATATGATGTGAAATTGCAGTCGGTGTTAGCGAAAGCTCTTCAGCAGCCAATTTAAAACTGCCTAGTCGGGCAGCTGATTCAAATGCTCTAAGTGCTTGCAATGAGACCTGCATGCTTTCTCCTAAACCATAAATATAGGTGATTTAAAATCATCTATAGCTGTGATTTTCTCGTTTGTCTACTTCTTATTTAAAACTCAAAATAAATTAACTCCTAACCTTTATGGAATTTATAATGAGTAAGATGTTACATATAGATACTAGCGTGCGAGCTGCAATTAACCCCAATCCAAATCATAATTCTATTTCAAAAAATATTGCCAGCCGATTGGTCAATTCATGGAAAAATAAAAGGCCTATGGATGAATATATTTATCGTGATGTGGGAATGAATCCGCCCCCATTTATTACTCAAGACTGGATTGATGCTGTCTTCACACCTGAAAATAAAAGAACTAAAGCTCAATGCGATGTCTTATCAATATCAGATCAGTTAATAGCGGAAGTTTCGAGTTCAGATATCATTTTAATTTCTTCTCCTATGTACAATTACGGTATGCCAGCTCAACTAAAAGCATGGTTTGACCAAATTATTCGGATTAATAAAATATTTGATTTTGACCTTGCTCGAGGAGACTTTCCTTTACAACCTCTTTTATCTGGAAAAATTTTAATCATTATCACATCTAGTGGAGAGTTTGGATTTGAGAAAGATGGCATTCGTAAGAACATGAATCATCTTGTACCTCACCTGCGTACGCTCAGCAAATATTTAGGCGTAGAGAAAATTTATGAAATTGCTTCAGAATATCAAGAGTTTGGAGATGAACGACATATAAATTCATTAGAAAATGCTTTTCAAAAAGCTGAAGAACTTGTAGCCGAACTTGCTGGTTCATTCACAAAAAATCCGTAGAATATTAATAGTTAATTTTTAAAATTTAATAACCTACTGACATTTTAACTGGGCTATATCATTAAAAAATAAAAAGCCGACCCAATTGGGTCGGCTTTCTTATTTCTGCACTGAAACAAACTTATAGTTATATATTATTCATATTGAAATTGTTTTTCTTGCCTTCAAGAATATACAGACCTGTATGTTTAATCAATTGAATTTTTCTCATTGAATCGGTTAATTTAATTCATTATCACTTTTACAAATTAAAACTTCTTCAATTCATCACTTTACTAGCTTTTAAAATAAGTTAATTATTTACTATAACTAATATAATTATTCATTTTATTAACTATTAAAGTTAAATATCTATTATTCTAGATAAAAACTACTCAATTTAAAATTTAAGGCATTCAAATCTTCATAATCAAAAAAAGCCCATCACGAAGATGAGCCTTTTAAATTTTAACCATCAAATCATTTTAAATTGATAGACTTTCTTTTTCTTCTTGAAATAAATGAATTAACGGTTGAGTTAATAGCTCATAACGCCAACCCAAAAGATAATCAGGTAAATCTTGTTCATCCCCTTGAGAAAGAACATGTTGATGAATTGCATTTAGCCATTTTTTTCTAAGTAATACTTCTTTAGGAATAGAAGTTTCACTTATTGCGTGGGCAAGTACCACATCCATTTTATGTAAAGTTTCTTGAGATGTTACTTTAAAAGGTTTAGCAATTCTTGTTGGCCATTCACTTTCACTCGGTAAATCTTTCAGTAATTCTAGAATTGTTTTTCCATATTCACGAACTACATTTGGGCGAATATCTTTAACTTGCGAGAGTTGAAAATTATTACGTGGATTCTTTTCAACCATATCAATCATGGTTGAGTTTCTAAGAATAAAACTGCGTGGTTGATTGGTCGCTTTAACAATGTATTCACGCCATTCACTTAAATTTTGCAATTGCATCAATTGACGGCGCGAATGACGATAATTACCAACATCGGCATAGAGTAATTCTGTAGGCGTTTCACTAATAATTTCTTTAGTTAAACTACTACAATCTTCAAGAACATAGTCATAAAGCCCTTTCTGCTTAAGTTGTTCTTGAATATGATGAGCTAACTTCATTATATATAGAACATCATTGGCTGCATAACAGAGTTGCTGAGGCGATAAAGGCCGAGCCAACCAATCAGATCTTGTTTGATCTTTTTCAATGTCAATGTCGAGACAAAGCTTTAAAGCACCTTGGTAACTCACTTGTAGCCCATGGCCTAAGAAAGAAAGACCGACTTGAGTATCAAACACATTAAGCAGATCTTCTTGATCAGCGTAATGGTAGATTAAATCGATGTCTTCCCCACATGCATGAAAAATATTTTGCTGTGCGACAAATATTTTTTTCCAAAACTGACTTAGATCTAATGAAACACCATCCAACAGATAGACATTGCCATTTACATTGACTTGGCATACCCCAAGTTTAGGCCAGAGTGTGTCAACCTTAATAAATTCTGTATCAAGTCCATATATTGAACATTGATCCATTTTTTGAAGAACATCAACCAATTCGGTTTGCTGTTGGATAAACTGAAACATGCTTTCTCAAGTAAATGCAAAGAGTGCTAAGAACTCTGGTATATATAACATAGAAGTAGGAAATTACCACTTAAACCTTTATGAATACTCTATTTTTGAACAATTCTTCGCAAATAGATAATTTTTTGATCTTTTATTTATGCTTTTAAAGTTAACTCCAAATATTCATTGTTTAAAATCGCTAAGATCTTTTTCATTCTTATGTGCTTTCATATTTTATTTAAACGATTTTTTCTAATTAAAGCCAACATAATATTTGTCTTTAATAGCTAAATTAATAAACTTAATTCAATTTTATATAGCATCAAAGAAATAAGCATCGGAATGCTTATTTCATTCTCATGCGGTTGTGAACTGCCTGACTTAAAGTATGGCTATCAACATATTCAAGTTCACCACCTTGCGGTACGCCTTGAGCAATACGCGTCATTTGTATAGGTAAGTGCTTAGTCGCCTCTACCAAATAATGAGCGGTCGCCTGCCCCTCTACAGTCGCATTCGTGGCCAAAATCACTTCTTCAATAGTGCCTTGACTTAAACGCTGAATCAGATAAGGAACACCAATTTCTTCTGGGCCAATACCATCTAAAGGAGAAAGATGCCCACCTAAAACATGGTATTTACCACGAAAACTACCACTTTGCTCAATCGCCATTACATCTGCTGGTGATTCAACTACACACAATAGTTGGTCTTCCCGCTCAGTTGAGGCACAAATATCACAAATTTCATTTTCAGTTAGAGAATGGCAAACGCTGCACTCATGAATATAACTTGAAGCCTCATGTAAAGCATGAGCTAATGCAAACGCACCTTCTCGATTTTTCATCAAAAGATGTAATGCCATACGTTGAGCCGACTTCGGACCAACGCTAGGCAATATACGTAAAGCTTGAACGAGTTGTTCAAATCTATCACTAAACACAGAACTTCCTTAGAACATGCCCGCTAAGCCAGGTGGCAAGCCCATACCAGAATTTGCTTTTTGCATTTTTTCTTCTGAAATAATTTCTGCTTGACGCACAGCATCATTTACCGCTGCAGCAATCAAATCTTCAATCATATCTGGTTCATCTTGAAGGAGTTCAGGATTAATTTCGATACGTTTTACAAGATAGCGACCATTCATGGTTACTTTAACCAAACCACCACCAGCTTCTGCTTGGACTTCAGTTTGGGCAAGCTCTTCTTTCGCCTTTTTTATATTTGTTTCCATATCTTTTTGCATGCGCTGCGCTTGCTGCATGAGCATATTGATATTCATAACTTTACTCCGTATCTCTATCAAATCTTTAAAGTATTATTCGTTATTTGGTAATACTTTATAAAAACTCAATCTCATTGAACCAACCCATGTGATTAAAATCCATACAGATTAGTGCATTGAACTCAAATTAATCCGTAATTCTGACACAATAGACTAATGTTTTCTATCAGTATCTCTAGCTCTATTCGACGTAGCTACATGAGAAGCGTGGTTAAACTTAGGTACATTTCATAAATAGCTAAATTTTAAACATTAAAGTCTTATAAAAATTTAGGTCACTATTGAGAGGCCTGTAATCCTTTATCAATTGTTTTATATTCACTTAAAGGAACTTTTTTAAACGAGGTATTTGCTTGTTGAATAGATTTATCAGCTTCTTGTACCGACTTCTCTGCATTGTTAATCAATAAGGTTGTTTCATTCGCTGGGTTCTGATTCGGTTTGGTCAGTAATTTGTATCCCACCACCCCGATTACCCCCACCACGACAACGATAGCAATTGGCTTAAGCATTTTAAAACTCACATTTTTTTTAATTAAATTTAAAGTCTTTATACCCTGTGCCCTTACCTCTCATTTAAACAAAAATGTAGGCTTTTTATTGCAATTCTGAAATTTGAGTAACATTTAAATATAAAAAACCATCTCGATTAAAGAGATGGCTTCATGAACAAAATAACCAAAGAGAATTATTTCGATCGAAATAATTAGATTAAATCTAGACCACGTGAGATATCACGGATAATGTCGTTAATATCTTCCAAACCTACCGATACACGTATTAAACCCTCTTGGATGCCCGCCGCGGCTTTAGCTTCGGCAGAAAGTTTGCCATGTGTAGTCGTTGCAGGATGTGTAATTGTTGACTTCACGTCGCCCAAGTTACCGGTAATAGAAATAAACTTGGTATTATCGATGACTTTCCAAGCACCTTCACGCTCGCCTTTAACCACGAAAGAAACAATCCCGCCAAAACCATTTTGCTGTTTAGCAGCAAGTTCATAACCTTCTTGATTTGGCAAACCAGCGTAGTAAACTTTTTCTACTTTTTCATGAGTAGATAACCATTCTGCAAGAATTTGAGCACTTTCACAGTGTGCTTTCATACGCAAACGTAAAGTCTCTAAGCCTTTTAAGAAAATCCATGCATTAAATGGACTCATTGATGGCCCAAGCGTACGAACAACACCGAAAACTTCTTCTAACAACTGATGATTACCGACAACAGCACCGCCTAACGCGCGTCCTTGACCATCTAAATATTTAGTTGCCGAGTAAATAGCAAGATCTGCACCAAATTTTAATGGTTGCTGCAAAACAGGCGTACAGAAACTGTTATCAACTGCAAGTAATGCACCATTCGCATGGGCAATATCTGCAAGCGCCTGAATATCTGCGATCTCAGCTAGAGGGTTAGATGGTGACTCAACAAATAAAAGTTTAGTCTCTGGACGTACTGCGTTTTTCCATCCATCCAAATCACACAAATCAACAAATGTAATATCTACACCAAACTTGGCAATATATTTTTCAAACAATGCAACAACTGAACCAAAAACTGCTCTTGAGCAAATGACATGATCACCCGCTTTTAGATACGCCATAGCAACTGCCAAAATTGCACCCATTCCCGAGCTTGTCGCTACAGCTCGTTCAGCGCCATCTAAAGCTGCCAATCGTTTTTCGAACATGCCTACAGTCGGATTAGTAAAACGAGAATAGATATTTCCTTGAACCTGACCAGAAAATTTTGCTGCAGCTTCAGCTGCATTTTCATATACAAATGATGAAGTCAAAAAAATCGGTTCGCCATGTTCACCTTCAAAACTACGAGTATGTCCGGTACGAATGGCTAAGGTATCAAGTTGGTATTCTAAATCATCAGACTGGTTCATTAAATGTTCGCCTTTACTGGTCATGTACTAAAAACTATCATCATTTTGAGTGTCTAAGGTATTTAAGGTCAAGGTAAACCTTAAAATTATCGCTTAGACTTTATTCAATCTTTAGTAAATAGTTGGTAAAGCAAGATGAAACGCTTAAAGTCCCTTGTCTCTGAACAAAGTCAAATGAAGCATCTTTCTGCCCGACTATTTCACCCAAAAACATTGGTTCTATCACAAAGCACTCCCTATGAAGTCATTGGCGAGTTCAATCAAACCCGTATTCGCTATTACGCAGCAACACAGAAAAGATTTAAAGAGCCTTTAGTATTTGTGGCCCCACTCGCCATTAATATGGCGATATATGATTTATATCCTTACCGTTCTTTAATTAAATATTTCCAAAATGCTGGTTTCGATGTCTATTTGGTCGATTGGGGCCGTTTAAAATTTAAAGATAGACATCTTAATTTTTTATCTTTTATTGAAGATTTTATTCCTAAAGCTATAGAGCTCATCCGAACACACTCAAAAAGTGAGCAAATCTCACTCCATGGATGGAGTATGGCTGGCATATTTGTGACTTTATATACTGCTCTTAACCAACCTAATTACATTAAAAACCTGATTGTTCTTGGTAGTCCAATAGATAGTTATGCATCTGGCCATATTGGAAAGCTCTACCAGACCATGAATCACTTTATTGGTCGCAATAAAAAAATTCAGGACCGTATTTATTCTGGATTGCCAAAACGCCTTATTCATAGTCCCGGAATTTTAAATTCATTAGGCTTCAAAATTCTTGATCCTAAAGGTTGGTTTGATGGTCATATGCAATTGCTAAAAAATCTTGGTGACCTACAATTTGTACAAGAGCATGCAACCTTAAGTAATTTTTTAAATAACATGATTGATTACCCTGGAGGGATTAATCAGGACATGTTATTTAATGTCTGGCTACAAAATCCGTTAAAACAAGGCGTTATTCAGTTAAAAGATAAGAAAATCGAATTAAAAAATATAGATTGCTCTCTCTTAGTTGGTGCGGGTCGTAGTGATCAGTTGGTAACTGCTGAAGCTGCTTCTCCATTAAGTCAATTGACAAGCAGTCAAGATGTCACGTTTACTCTCATCCCGGGCGGTCATTTAGGCCTAATGTCGAGTCAGGCAAGTGCTCTGGAGTTCTGGCCAAAACTGGCAAAATGGCTGACCGAACGTTCAACACAAATTTAAGGATAAGGTCATAAGTCAATCTGCTGCATGTATTAGTTTGGGTCCTAACTATTGAAAATTTATAAGGCATTGCTAGATGCAAGTAAATTAGACTAAAAAAGCAACCGCTCCCATAAACAAAAAGCCTTATAGAACCCTTCACATAAATTAAATATAAAAAAAGCCCATTTCAATTTTAGAAATGGGCTACAAAAACTATCAAACGCAGCAATTAAGGACAATATAATAGAAGCTAAAACATGTAAAATCAATACATCTTTCAGTTGAATTGTAATCTAAGATTAATTTGAGCTTATTTATATTTTAGATATCAAAAGAAAAAGCCCATTTTCGTCTAAATTAAAATGGGCCCAGTGAATTCCACTTAATCCTAAAATACAAAATGTGATAATTATCACGCTTTGTATTTTTATAATGTCATTGATATATTTCTTTTTCATTGACCTCATTTCCAACTTAAGCCGTCTATTTAGCAAATAAAAAAGCTATAAAATCTTATTTTTCCCTATAATTTTTTATATGTTCTCCCCCGAATTAGGAGCATATTTTTCTATCACCAATAAGAGTTAGAATGAATTAAATGAAAATCAAATTCTGGAAATATATATAAAATTTAGCTTAAGTTTATGTTTTTATTTGATTTTTATAAATTATTGATATCTAAAGTTTTTATTTATTTTGTAAACAATTTATCAACCAAAATGACACTTGAGTAATTAATAGTCATTGAAATATTGGTAATAAACCTTATATTGAGTACAGGTTCATACCTTTAATTGAGGAAACGCTCATGAATAAATTTATGGTTGCAGTCTTTACTGGCATGGTGAGCATTGCTGGTTTAAACGTTCAAGCTGCAACGCCTGAGCAAGAATGTCAGAAATTGCAAGACGATTATAATTTGATTTATGCATCAAAAGGCTTTTGTTTTAAAGATCCTGATGCTAAAGAAAAATATGGTAATGAAAACTGTCATACGACAAAACCAAAGTTTTCTGACAAAGAGCAACAACGTCTTGATGCGATTAAAGAGCGTCAGAAAGAATTGAAATGTAAATAATTTTTAAAGGAATAATACATGGCATACGATGATCAAAATATCTTCGCAAAAATTTTACGCAATGAACTTCCAGCGATAAAAATCTATGAAGATGATCAAGTTCTAGCTTTTATGGATATTATGCCTCAAGCCGATGGTCATACATTAGTTATTCCAAAAACACCTGCTGTAACGCTGCTTGATTTACCCCCAGAAGCAGCCGCTTATACCATACAAATTGTTCAGAAAATTGCGAAAGCAATGGAAAAAGCCCTCAATTTAGAAGGTATTGTCTTAATGCAACTTTCTGGAGCAGCGGCAGGCCAAACTGTTCCGCATGTTCATTTTCACCTTATTCCTACAAATGTGCATCAACTTGGACGCCATGCTGTAGAGTTAGGTGACCAAGAAAAAATCAAAGGATTAGCTGAGAAAATTAAAGCAGCTCTTTGATTTTTAATTCATTAAAGCGGAGTTTTGACTCCGCTTTTTTTCGTCTAAAAATTATAAAAATTAAAATAATTAATATATTTCTAAATTTTAACCGTCATAAAACTGTCATTTATTTTTCACGCCCCTGTCACAAAGTTTGCCGATACTGCTTAGCAAGTTGGTGAGCTTTTGTAACTTTTTGTACATAAGTCAACTACAAAATAAATAGTTAACTAGGCATACGCCATTTTTAAATACTTTTGGAGAAATCTCAATGAAGAAATTGCTACTCGCTGCCGCAGTTGCAACTTTGAGCATAAACGCGGTGCAAGCAGCGCCAACTTTGTATGGCAAACTGAATGTTTCTATTAACCAAGTTGACAATAAAAATTTCGATGGAAAAAGTGACGTTACCGAAATTAACTCAAATTCTTCTCGCATTGGGGTAAAAGGCGAAGAGAAATTAACTGACAAGCTATCTGCTGTTTATTTAGCCGAATGGGCAATTTCTACTGATGGCTCAGGTTCTGATACTGATCTTAGCGCTCGTAACCGTTTTATCGGTTTAAAAACTGAAGGCGTTGGTACATTAAAAGCAGGTAAGTATGACTCTTACTTCAAGACAGCTGCTGGTGGTAACCAAGACATCTTTAATGATGACACTCGTTTAGATATTACCAACATCATGTACGGCGAAAACCGTTTAGACAACGTGATTGGTTTTGAGTTAGACCCTAAATTGCTAGCTGGTTTAACATTCAATATTATGGCTCAAACTGGCGAAAGCACTTCTGACAGTAAAGATGGTGAAACTGGTAAAGATAGCAAAAATGATAGCTTTGACTCAGTATCAACTTCTCTTGGTTATGAAAACAAAGACCTTGGCTTAGCAGTGGCTGCTGCTGGTGACTTCGGTATAAAAGGTAAATATGCTGCTTACGGTCTGAAAGATGTTTATACAGATGCTTACCGTGTAACAGGCTCTTATGACATCGCAAAATCTGGTTTTGTAGTAGGTGCGTTATGGCAACATGCTGAACCTACTGATGACTTGACTGCATATGGTCAAACATATAAATCAGATGGCGCAATCGATAAAGCTGGTAAAGCTTATCGCGGCTTAGAAGAAGAAGCTTATGCGGTAACTGCTGCTTATAAAATTCCTAATACTAAGCTTAAAGTGAAAGCAGAATACGCTTCTGCTGAAACACAAGTAAGTGGTCAAGCAGATCGTAAAATTGACTTGTACGGCTTAGGTCTTGATTATCAAATCAACAAACAAGCTCGCTTCTACGGTATTGTTGCTCAGCAAAAACGCGACTGGATTAAAGAAGACGACAAGCAAACTGTTGTAGGTACTGGTATCGAATATAACTTCTAATCAGTTATCTTTGATTCATATCTAAAATAAAAGGGCTAAAGCCCTTTTATTTTATTGTGCAGATTAAAAAAGCCGATATAAAAATTATCGGCTTTTTTTAAATTTGTCACTTACTTTAAGAAACCACTTACGAGATTCATGACATTTTGAATATCTTGGTTTGCTTCTTGATGATCAGTACTGTCACCCTGAGGCGTTAATGAGTCAATGACTTGAGGTAAGACTGAAGCAATTGCACCGTAAACTTCTTCTTTCGGTGCTTGTGCTTGCTGAGCAACTTGTTCAATATCAGAAGCATTAAATAAGCTTTGTAATTGTTGAGTAGGAACGGCACTATTCGCTTGATTTGGATCGACCCAGCTTTGAACCTGATTACCCAGACCTGCTCCTTTTAACTTTTCTAAAGCAGCTTGTAAGCCGCCTTGTTGTTGAACCCAGCCTAAAATTAAAGGCACAACCGCAATCAATAAACTTTGTACACCACCGCCTGCTTGAGGCGCATTATTATTATTTCCAGTCACTTGACCTAATACAGAACCTAATACTCCACCAAGGCCACCTTGAGCACCAGAAGAAGTATTACCCCCCATTTGTCCAAGTACAGAACCTAAAATTCCACCCAAACCGCCTTGACCTGATGTTTGTTGATTCCCACCTAAAGCTTGCTTAGCCAAAACCTCAACAATACTGCTTAAATTTGTCATGTGTAACTCTTATGTATGGTTTACACATGAGCATACGCGGATTCTTGTTAAGACAGCAAAAGCCAAATTGTTAAATTTTGAAAGAGGTTAAATAGTCTTTTACCAACGGAATTTATTCCAGTTTTCAGGGTTTGCCCAAAATCTTGAGTTAAACCAATCTGGAACATGTTTATAGGTCAATATATTAAATTGCCATAAAGCAAAATCGCTACCATGCGAAGTCTTATCAATGAGTTGGGTAAACCCTAAAGAACGCAATAATTGTTCATCACTTCGTTTGCTCACCACAACAATTCGTTTTGCTAATAAATCACGTAGTTTTACTAATAATTGTGATTTTTGTACTTCAGTTATGTTCTGCATTTCATCGGTATCAAATAATACAAAACCCAAATCATAACGCTGAGTAAAAGGCAGACTTAAAAGCTCAGTTACGGTAAAATAACGCCATTGAATTGCGTTATTCTGGTCAATTTTCTGGCCAATACAAAGTGCAGTATGAATGGGCTGTTCTTTTGATAAATCGTCTAGCATAGAAGTGATGACATTTTGTTCAGCCATGACTGCAACCCTTAATTGAAAGATGTGAGTTTAAACTTTATGGAACTACAAGGCATTTGCCATAAAATGCATGCAGGCCTAAAAGATGCTAGTGTAACTGATCAACAGACAACCAAGGCAAATGTTGAATACAAATTTGTATTAGACCGTTCAGAAATTGATCTTCCTTTTAATTTAGGACAAGAACTAGAAATCGAATGGACAGGTAATATTTATTGCACTTCTTGTGGCACTAAAACACCCAAGTCATATTCTCAAGGCCACTGCTTTAAATGCTTTAAAACTAAAGCGGAATGTGACCTCTGCATTATGAAACCGGAAACATGTCATTACCACTTAGGTACATGTCGTGAAGATGACTTTGCCCACAATGTTTGCTTTCAGCCGCATATTGTCTATTTAGCGAATTCTAGCGCTTTGAAAGTGGGTATTACGCGTGTCAATCACATGCCAGGTCGTTGGTTAGATCAAGGTGCAACTCAGGCCTTACCTATTTTAAAAGTAGGTTCACGTCGCTTATCTGGCCAACTTGAAACCATGTTTGGTTCTTTAGTTGCTGATAAAACTGATTGGCGCAAATTACTCAAAGGCGAGGCTGAACCACTTAACCTTGTTGAACAACGAGATCAGTTAATCGAAGAGTTTGCACCTAAAATTCAAACTATTCGTGAAGAATTTAGCCAAAATCTTGAATTTAACGAAACTGTTGAATTATTAGAAGATGAGTTACCGCGTGAGTTTGTTTACCCAGTTGAACAATATCCTGAAAAAATCAAATCATTAAACCTCGATAAAACACCAAAAATTCGTGGTGTATTACAGGGTATTAAAGGTCAATATTTAATTTTTGATATTGGCGTGATTAATGTTCGTAAATATACAGGTTATGAGCTTATAGTACGTGCTTAAGCTAAAATAGAAATAGGCATTCAGAAGAATGCCTATTTTTTTAATTACTTTTCTAAAATTCTTAAAATTGCCTGTACTGAATCTTCTGTATTCCCAGAAATAAGCTGTTTATGCATGGTTAAATGTTGCATCACTTGAATTTGAGCTTTTTCAATATTCATCAGTTTTTCTATTTCAGCAGCTAAATTTTCTGGTGTTGCATCCGCCTGAATCAGCTCTTCAATTACTTTTTTACCAGCAATGATATTCGGCAAAGAGTAGTAAGGAATTTTGACCAAAAACTTCGCAATTAAATAGGTCAGCCAATGCAACTTATAAAAAGTGACCATAGGTCTATGCATTAACATTGCTTCCAATGTCGCTGTTCCAGAAGCTAAAGCAATAATGTTACTAGCATTCATGACCATACGGCCAACTTTTGATTCAGTGTCTGTATTTTCTAAAATATGAACTACAGCTTTTAAATGAGGTGCTAATTGTTCAACACCCTGCTCAATCTGCTGTTTACGTGCATCGTTAATTGCAGGAATTAAAAATTGAATATTTGGATATTTCTTGTGCAAAATATTGGCAGCGCCCAATAGCATAGGAAGAAGTCGTTCTACTTCACCTTTACGGCTGCCTGGCAACAAAGCAATATGTTTTTGATTTTCATCAATACCTAATTGTTGTTTAGCAATTTGAATTGGATTTTCAAGCGGTAATTGCTTTGCTAAGGGATGGCCTACAAAAGCTGCTGGAACTTCATATCGCTGATAGAAAACTTTTTCAAAAGGAAATAAACAAAGGATTAAATCTATACTCTGTTTAATGCCATGAACACGTCCCTGACGCCACGCCCAAACTGATGGACTCACATATTGGACGGTTTTTATTGGAAGATTCTTCTCTTTAATACTTTTGGAAAGTCTAAGATTAAAATCTGGCGCATCAATACCAATAAAAATATCAACGGGTTGCTCCATCCATTGGTTAATTAAACTATCACGTACCGCAAATAATTTTTTTAAGTCTTTTAGTACTTCAACAATCCCCATTACCGACAAAGTTTCCATCGGGTAATAGCTTTTAAAACCTTCAGCAATCATTTGGGGACCACCGATTCCCTCAAATTCAGCATCAATTCCCTGTTCACGAAAACTACGCATGAGCTTAACGCCAAGTGTATCTCCAGAAACTTCCCCAACTACAATGCCTATTTTAAGTTTTCGGTTTGCCAAGGCGATTTACCCAAGAATTTGAAATAATGCATTCTAGCATAGAGATTTATCAATCTTGAACTTGATGCTTAAGCTATAAACACAAGACAAAATTTTATCTACTATCTAAAATTACATTAAGTATTTATCTTTTAATCTAAATTAACAATACTTTTTCAATTGTAGCTTTTATTTACAAACAATAGAATAAATGAGAATTATTAACATTATCTTTAATCTTATGAATATCCCACCTCGACCGTTTAAGCTATCCGTCATCGCCTGCGCGATTTGTTATGCGAATCTCACCTATGCTCAAGATACTAATGTGCAAGCCCTGCAAACGATTAAAGTAAAAGCTTCGGATGTTGAGCAATCTTCAGAGCAAACCAAAGCCTATAATGTTAAAAACTCAAATAGTGCAACTAAGCTTAATATTGAAGCTAAAGAAACCCCTCAAACCATTAATGTCGTTACTCGTCAGCAAATTGAAGATTTTGGTTTAACATCCACACGAGATATTTTAAGTAATACACCAGGTGTGACTGTAACTGGATTAGAAACAAACCGAACCACTTATACTGCTCGTGGTTTTGATATTTCAAATATTTTGGTTGACGGGATCGGTATCCCTCAAGTTGATAGCTATAATTATAATAATAGTGATGCAGACAGTTATTTCTACGATCGTGTTGAAATCGTAAAAGGCGCTGATGCCCTAACAAATGCTCTAGGTGATCCTGGTGCTACAATTAATTATATTCGTAAACGCCCTACCAAAGAATTTCAAGCAAATGCTGGGGTGAGCTATGGTTCATGGGATACCCAACGTTATGAAGCTGATATTTCAGGATCTCTTACTCAAGATGGTCGTGTACGCGGACGTCTCGTGGGTTATGAGAAAGTAGGAGATTCTTATCTAGACCGCTATTCAGAAGAAAAAAATGGATTTCAAGGAATTTTAGAAGCTGACGTTACAGACACCACAAATGTTTCAGCAGGATATTCGAAAACTCGTCAATACGCCAATGGTTCTCAATGGGGTGCTCTACCCTTGGTTAATTCCAAAGGTGAACCATTAAGTTATTCTCGTAACTATAATTATGCACCGTCATGGACATACTACGATTGGGAAATAGATAATTATTTTGCCAATATTGAACAAAAATTATGGGGAGACTGGAAGTTAAGATTAGGCTATAACCTTAAGAAATCAGATGTTAAAGATAAAATGCTTTATCTCAATGGATTTCCTTCTGCTACTGACAATACATCTGGTATTTCACTATTACCAGAGATTTATAATCAAAAATTTAAAGAAACTACTACTAATGCAGACATTCAAGGTACTTTTAATTTATTAGGGCAGCAACACGAAGCAAATATTGGTTATAACTGGTCAAAATATAGTGCTCAAAGTGTTTATTCGTATGGCAGTAGTTTAGGTGTTATTACCACAGACTTACCAAGCTGGACTCCTGAAGAACCGACTTGGGGAGACTTTACCTATGCTGACCCAGAAGAAAGAACCATGAAGTCCGTTTACGGTGCGACTCGTCTTCATTTAGGTGAGGATCTGAAATTTATCTTAGGTGCCAACTACACTGAAATCGACACTTTAGAATATAAAAAGAATAAAGTTTCTCCATATGCAGGTGTTACATATAACTTTACTCCTGAATACACAGGTTATATGAGTTACACCTCTATTTTTAGACCACAAACTGTTATCGATCTTTCTACTAAACAAACAGCTGTACCAGTTGAGGGTGAAAGCTATGAATTAGGTGTAAAAAGCGCTTGGTTAGATGGAGCTTTAACAGGAAATATCGCCATCTTTAGAACAGACGAGGATAATTTTGCACTAGATCCATTATGGGATCCGCTTTATAACAAATATTCATCCCCGATTGGAACAATTAGATCACAAGGTGTTGAGGTCGGATTAACTGGAAAATTAACTGATAACTTAGATTTAGTTTTTGGTTTTTCAACATTTAGTCTAAAAAATATGGAAACGGGTGAAAGAGGCAGACCTAATATCCCAACTCAAACGCTTAACGTTTTAGCTTCTTATACTGTTCCACAAATTCCAAAATTGAAAGTAGGTGCAAGCATTAAATGGCAAGATGATATACATGACACCTCTTACTCAACTGTAAAACAAGATGCATATGCATTGCTTAACGTTATGGCCAGTTATGATTTAAATGAACATGTACTGTTCCAAGTGAATGGAAAC
This sequence comes from Acinetobacter calcoaceticus, assembly GCF_900520355.1. Classification (NCBI taxonomy): domain Bacteria; kingdom Pseudomonadati; phylum Pseudomonadota; class Gammaproteobacteria; order Moraxellales; family Moraxellaceae; genus Acinetobacter; species Acinetobacter calcoaceticus. Next base: position 2,069,630 of record NZ_LS999521.1, read on the forward strand.
AATCTAACAAATGAAAAATATTTGTCAGGCTTATCTGGTGGCCAAGGCTACTATGGCGCTCCAGCCAACTATACAGTTGCTATAAAGTTTAAATATTAATATCGTAGCCAATCTCAATTTAGGGATTGGCTTTACTTATTATTCTTTGTGTATGTGTCAGTAAAGATGTCCAAAATTGTAAATCTCCCAGTGTCATATCGTATAAAAGTTTTCTATCGATTCTTGCTAGTTTTCGGTATGGGTTTTGCCTGTATGGCGTATTTAAGTCTTGGACTTACTGGAATTTTCCGTTTGACCTTAGATAAACCTGAGGCCATCTATCTTGCAGCATTTATAGCAATTCTATTTTACGTATTGTTCGTCATTATAGGTTTTTGCATTCAATCGCTTTTGAAACTCACTGGGTTATCAATCGTACTCTGTGCCCTTTTCTTTTTTGCAACGCGTATGGTGGGTTATGCATAAAGGTATACGCCAATCTATGGCATGGCTACACTCCTGGACTGGTTTAATTTTTGGATGGCTCGTATTCGCCATTTTCTTAATGGGAAGTTTGTCTTATTACCGCCACGAAATTAATTTATGGATGCAGCCTCCACTTGCGCAATATGAAGTAAAGCAAGATATTGCTATTAAAACAGCCTATCAATACTTACAAGACCATGCTCCAGATGCCAAATCTTGGTATTTAAATGTTGCAACACCTGAGAGTCCGGTAAACACCATGTATTGGGAAAAACCAGACGGCGGTTATGGAAATGCAACTCTGGATGCAAACACAGGCCAAGAGCTTAAACTTTCGGCAACGCTAGGCGGCGATTTCTTTTACCGTTTCCATTATCAACTCTTCGGTTTGCCAATATTCATCGGACGACTAATAGTATGTCTTGCCGCATTTATTATGTTGATTGCTTTAGTTTCAGGCATTATTACCCATAAAAAAATATTCACCGACTTTTTTACTTTGCGTACATTTAAGTCTCAGCGTTCATGGCTAGACTTTCATAATATTTCTTCGGTCATTGCACTTCCTTTCTTTTTAACCATTACCTTTACAGGCTTAGCTATTTTCTTTTATTTATATCTGCCTTGGGGAATGCAGAAGCTCTATCCAGAAAATCCATATCAATATTTTACCGAAATACGTACAAAGGCTGTGCCCGAGAACGAGTCAATACAGCCAGCTCAGAACCTATCTATCGAAAAGTTATTAAGCCAAGTGCAACAAAATTGGGGAAATCAAACTTTATCGACAATGAGTATAAAAAATCCAAATACCAATCAGGCACAAATCACCTTTATTCAAAAAGAAGATCATTCAATTACCCGTAATCAGGCTCAAATTACATTGAATGCATCAACAGGCGAAGTCTTAGCAGACACACGTAATAATAGTGCGATTGCAACGCTGAATGCGGGAGTCTACGGTCTACACATGGCAACATTTGCCCAGCCTTTACTTCGCTTAGGTTTCTTCTTTTCTGGCATTTTAGGTTGTGTCATGATTGCGTCAGGCTTGTTACTCTGGAGCCTTAAACGCCAAATTCAAAATAAGAACAGTAAGTTTCACTTTGGACACTATTTAGTTGACCGTTTAAATGTCGCAACTTTTGTGGGACTGCCGTGTGCAACTGTGGCCTATTTGAGCGCAAATCGATTATTTACAGTTACTTCAACCACCATCAATTATGAAATTTATAGTTTTTTCTTGGTTTGGCTAATCAGCTTAATCATTGCTTTAGTCACTAAAAAACAATATTTATGGCGAACTCAACTGAGTATTTTTATTCTGCTTTGTATGGCGCTTCCAATCTTAAATTTAAGCTATTTACTTCAACATGACTATATTCAAAGCTTCAACAATTATTGGGTCTTTGCACGTATAGATGTATTTTTGTGGATATTTGCAGGCTTAGCGATTTTTATATTCTGCAAAATTCAACCTATTCAGCATAAAGCTGTAGAAAAAGTCCAAAAAAAGCTGAATAAATTAAATACTGAGGTGAGCTCATGATCTTTATAGCTTTCATCTTAATTTTATTAGGAATGTATTTGTTATTTATGGCGAGTGAAAAATATCGATCGCCAAAATCAACAGGCCATTTCAAATCATTAGCTCAAAAATATTACCCATACTTTAAGATAGCTGCATTCATATTGTTTGTTTTATGCGCATATATTCTGATTCGACATTATAACTTTTCAATTGGTTTTGTTAGTTGGTGGATCTTTGCAACGCCGTTAACTTTTGGTCTCATCCTTTTACTGAACCCATTAAAATCATCAAAATAGTCTTTAATACTAATAATTTGATGAAAAATGTCTCAGACTAAGCAATATTTTGATTGCTTAGCTTTTTTTTGCATAAGTAAATCATTATTCATGACAACTGTTTATCTCTAAAAGGAATAAGATATGGACATTTCGTGATAAGTGGCGATAAAGATGTTTGGTCCTTTTGAATTTATCTTAGCGGGTATGTTAGTTGGTTTCTGTGTAGGGATTACAGGAGTTGGTGGTGGATCATTAATGACACCAATTTTAATTAGTCTTTTTAGAATTGAACCGCATATCGCAATTGGTACCGATTTACTTTATGCCGCAATTTCAAAGTTCTGTGGCTCTATGGTCCATGCTAGAAAACTTAATATTGTCTGGCCAATTGTTTTATGGCTTGCAGTGGGTAGTATTCCGGCATCTTTCGCTACATCTTGGGTACTTGAACACTTTTTAAGCCAGTCAACTCACTATAAAGCTGTGTTAACCATGGTTTTAGGTTTTATGCTAACTCTGACGGGTGTTTCAATTATCTTTCGTTCTCGAATTGAAAAATTCTTTAATCGTTTTAGAAGTAAAGAAACAGTACAAACAGAAAATGAGCAATTGGCTATTCACCATAAACGCCTCTACATCATTATTATGGGTATTATTTTAGGCGTGTTCGTAACGCTTTCATCGGTTGGTGCTGGTGCATTTGGTATTATGGCACTCGTGATCATGTTCCCGAACTTGCCAATGATTCGAATTATTGGTTCAGATGTGGTACACGCCGTATTGCTTACCTTAGTGGCGGGCCTTGGACACATGAGTGCTGGTAACGTCGACTTTACGCTTCTTATGTGGTTATTAGTAGGTTCAATTCCAGCAATTATTGTAGGTACGCTCATTAGTTCCCGCATGCCAGAACGTTTAATCCGAAAAATTTTAGGGATTACTCTATTTGCTCTCGGTGTTAATTTTATGGTTAACCCGGTCAAAGCAAAACCAAAAGCCCCTGTGGTACAACAACAAGTAGTGATTGCTGAAAAAACAAGCAACTCAACTGAACAATAGCAAAATCAATAAGATTTTTCCAAAGCGAAATACCATGAGATGTAGGATTTTCATAATTATTTCATGGTATATTCAGTACACAAAACAACCTTTAGTATGATCGAACCAGTGACAGCAATGAATACACATTCAAAATCAGTTTCCAAGCCAGATATCGACGACGTTAATATTAAAAGCATTCAAACTCTTGTAACTCCAGCCGAGCTTAAATCAGAGCTGCCTTTATCTGATGTTGCTTCACAAACCGTCCTAAAAGGTCGTGAAACCATCCGTAATATTTTAGATGGCTCAGATAAACGTTTATTTGTCGTTATTGGCCCTTGCTCAATTCATGACCCTAAAGCTGCTCACGAATATGCCGATCGTTTAAAAGCATTAAATGAAAAAGTTAAAGACACTTTATATTTGGTTATGCGTGTTTATTTTGAAAAACCACGTACAACAATTGGCTGGAAAGGTCTAATCAATGACCCAGATATGAATGACTCATTTAATATTGAAAAAGGTTTGCGCATTGGCCGTAAGCTTTTACTTGAATTAAATGAAAAAGGTCTGCCATGTGCAACTGAAGCACTTGACCCGAATTCTCCACAATACTACCAAGACTTAATTTCATGGTCTGCAATTGGCGCACGTACAACCGAAAGCCAAACTCACCGTGAAATGTCTTCTGGTCTATCGTCACCAGTTGGTTTTAAAAATGGTACGGATGGTGGCTTAACTGTTGCAACCAATGCCATGCAGTCTGTTAAATATGGTCATAGTTTCTTAGGCCTTAATGACGATGGTCAGGTTTCAATTATTAACACCAAAGGCAACCCATACGCACACGTAGTTTTACGTGGTGGTAATGGTAAGCCAAACTATGATGCTGGCTCTGTTGAAGAAGCAGAAAATGCTTTGGCTAAAGCAAAAGTAAGCAATAAAATCATGATTGATGCAAGTCATGCAAATTCAAACAAAGACCCGTACTTACAACCACTTGTTCTTAAGAATATTACTGAACAAATTTTAGATGGAAATAAGTCAATTGTTGGTCTTATGGTTGAAAGTCACTTAAAAGGCGGCCGCCAAGATATTCCAGAAAATCTTTGTGATCTAGAATATGGTAAATCAGTGACTGATGGCTGTATTGACTGGGAAACAACCGAAAAAACATTACTTGAAATGCATGAAGCTTTAAAAGACGTTTTACCAAATCGTTAATCCATCTTTTTAAGAATATCGATTAAGCCCTCTTTTTTGAGGGCTTTTTATTTTAATGAAATTTCTAGATAAGCCGTAATAGGGTTTAAAAGTTTTATTATTTATAAATAAAAATAACTTACGATAAAAGCAAAAAGCAGCACAGTTTCGCTAAGCTCAATCGCGGCCCCCACAGTGTCCCCTGTAATGCCACCAATACGTTTTATAAACAGATGTCTTAAATAAACAAGGCTCATTAAAAACCCAATCACGGCGATTAGACCTTGCCATCCCCAATATAAAGGTAACAGCAAAACTAACCCAATTATTATCCAAGAAGCTGTTTTAGGTAAATGGTCGGTCAGAGAACGGCCTAAACCTTTTTCACGAACATACAGTGTAGTTAAAAATAAAATGGATGGCACAAGGCGCCCAAGTGCAGGAACCAATATTAAAAATAGCATTTGATGTTGTTCAATCAGTACATAGACCAGTGCGAACTTGAGCAGACATATAACAACTAAACTCAGTACTCCAATGGGGCCACAACTTGGATCCTTCATAATTTGTAAAGTACGTAGCTTGTCTCCAAAACCACCTACCCACGCATCTGCCGTATCTGCCAGCCCATCTAAATGCAAACCGCCTGTTAGCCAAATCCATAAAGTCATTATGATGGGGGCAAGTAGAAGAATTGGTAATTTTGCGAAAAGACATGCAATAAGAAAAAGAATGCCACCGATAATGAACCCAACCAAGGGATAAAACAAAATAGCTCGACCATTTTGTTGCGCCGTCGGCATTGTCTTTAACTCGATTGGCAGAACAGTTAAAAATTGCAATGCGATCCAAAAGGGTGTCATATCCAATCCAAGTCTCTAACTGATCTATATTCAAAACAGATTGAATTATGAAGAAATAAAAATGGGAATAGCAATCCCTATTCCCATTAAATACTTCAGAAAACTGAAAATCTATTGTATTTGATAGCATTGTTTCAATTTTATATAGTCGTAGTAGAAACTGGTTGGGCTATAACGCGCGTAGTTACATGCAGACTTAAATAAAGTCTCTTTTTCGTTATAAAGCATTTTTACCAAAGTATTGCCTTGGTTATTTTGATAAATATCCCACTGTATATTGGCAGCCATAGGTGAAACCACTTCTGCGCGCCATGAGCTGGTTGAGTAATTATACGTCTGGCGAAGTGGTAAAGGCTGCATCATATTATGTAAGTCTAGGCTGGTGGCCAGAGGAATAATAATTTCTGCATGAGCAAAACGTAAAACCGCTTTGTAAGGTTGAGCTTTATTGACTACAGCATCAACTTGTTGAAATAAATCTTGCTTTAAACCTTGGGCGATTGCACTTGTGACTTGATTTGACTCTGTAAAGCTTGGACCTTTTTCATAAAAATCATTTGCATCATTAAATCCGGCATAGAATTTTGCGGCTTCTACAGGCATATATTTATCAAAATCGATACCTTTTAGTTCATCTTTCATGCCACCAGAAATCGAATAAAGCTCATACACATAAGCTGCTGCATCAACTGCACTGGCGATAGTGTTTTTACCCTTACCTTTTTCCGTAATTTGCTCACCTTTAGGCGAAGTGACTGTAAAAGACCCCGTATTACTAAAGCTATAACCTGTTGTACCCAATTTTTTAATAAAATCTGCTTTAAAAATTGGACTTAACACAGTTAAAGCGACTTGTTCAGCTTGAGTATGATTTGATAATTCATCTAACTTTTGGGTTAAATCTTTATTATTTTCTTCAAAATCTTGATAGGCCTGACTTGCATCATAAATTTTCTGTTGGTTAGCACTTAGCGGCTGAGTTAGGTCTTCATCTGCATTCAAGCTATGGAAATAAAGTTTAAAACGGTCTACCCCACCATCTTCAACACTTGGCACGCTTTCACTCGATAAATTGGTATAAGAGACTGGAACAATTTTATCTTTGAGCTGCGGTTGTTGTTTAATGAGTTCAGCCGTGAAAAATTTAGCACTATCTACCGCACGATCCACACCCGAACTTTGTACCGATATCGAAGCTTGTTGATTAAATAAATTCGGTAATCGTTGTAATAAACGATCAGCAATCCCGCGATGTTCTAAAATACCAGTCATGGTTTCATTACCATAACCAAACTGACGAATTCCTTCCACGCCGTAACCTAACAGAATATTGGCTTTCATCATGGCCTCTAGGTCAGCACCTAATTGCTCACCTAACGGCGTTAAGGCATTTTCTGCTTTTGCCTGTTTCCACAAATTATAAAGTGCTAAGTCATATTTGAGACTTGATAAACCTCTTGAGCCATGGCGAGCCACTAACTCTGTAAAAACAGGTTGGAATCCACTTGGTGCTTGTTCATAGCTTTTTAATTCTTGTTGAGGTTGGTAAGGTGTCTTTGTTTGATAATACTTTGATTGGGTTGTAGGTGGTGTCGTTGGCTGATCATCTTGATCGTCATTATTATTACAAGCCACAAGCACTAATGACGCGGCAAGCAGCGTTGTTTTAAATAAAATATTCATAAGTCAGATAAGCTATTAATAAGAAATGCTCATATCTTAATTTTTAGCAATGACAGTACGATTACAATATTTCAAATATCTTTATAAAAATAATAACTTACAAGTGTATAAAAATATAAAGCTGCTATCTCAGTATAAAAGTTAATTGACCATCTGTTTTAGAAAATTCGAGAGAATATAAATTCCCAAGCTCCGCTGGCATTTTAAGTAGGTCATCTAAAGGCTGTTGCCCGGCTAAACAAACCAATAATTTAATTACGCCCCCATGGGTAACAACTAAAGCATGTTGCCAGTTTTGGCTCTGCATTTGATCAATTAATTGCTTAAACCCAATCAAAACTCTATTTTGAAATAGAATTAAACTTTCTGCATTAGGAGGACAATACTGACTAGGCTTTTGCCAAAAATTTGCTAGCAACTCGGGTGAGGTTTCATAAATCTGCTGTGTTGAAACTCCTTCCCAATCACCAAAATACATTTCTTTTAAATCGGGACTTAAAACTAACGGTAATTCTTTTTGTTCAGCTAGCTGCTCGGCAAAACAAGCACAACGTTTTAATGAGGAACTAACAATCACATCCCATGGCTGATTTGCGACTTGCTCAATGGTTGACTCCATTTGCTGCCAACCTTTTGCTGTTAACTCATCATCTAAATGCCCCCGTAAAGTATGGCTAAACTGAGTTTCACCATGTCTGAGTAAATCAATTTTCAATTTACTCAATTTTGTCTCCACTTACAGCCGCTTGAGCAAACGTTGCCATTTGATTATGTAATACGCACGCCATTTTAACCAAAGCCAAAGCAGCACCAGCTCCACTACCTTCACCTAAACGCAAATTCATCTTTAAAATTGGCTCAGCATTAAGTTCTTGTAAAATACGGCAGTGACCATATTCTGCCGATTGATGTCCAAATAGCATCCAGCCCCGTACATCAGGGTTCATTCGTACCGCACATAAAGCAGCTACCGAACTAATAAATCCATCCACAATCACGGGTAAACCAATTTGAGCACATCGAATATAAGCACCAGTTATGGCAGCAATTTCCAAGCCACCTACAGCACTTAGGATTTTAAACGCATCACCAATGACATGTTGATAGTGACGCTCTATTGCCTGCTCAATAACTTCAATTTTATGTCTTAACTGATCGGCACCAATTCCTGTACCTACGCCAGTTAATTGCTCAGCCGTCTCATTTAATAAAAGACATGCTAACGCAGAAGCAGAACAGGTATTTCCAATTCCCATTTCACCCGCAATATAAATATCTGCACCATTGGCTTTAGCTGTACCTACGCTCTTTTTTCCTAATTCTAAAGCAGCACGACATTCCTCAGCATTCATTGCAACTTGTTTTGCAAAATTTGCTGTGCCTGCCCGAATACAATAACGCTCAACACCTGCATATTCGTACGCTTCGCCTACTGTGCCACAATCGATAACTTGTAAATGAGCTTGATGATATTTAGCAATTACACTAATTGCTGCACCACCAGTTGTGAAGTTTTGCAACATTTGACGTGTGACAGCTTGAGGATATGCAGAGATATTTTCTTCAACCACGCCATGATCGCCTGCAAAAACTGTGATCCATGGATAATTAACTTGAGGATGAGCGTTGGACTGTAAACTAGCAAGTGTAATTGCAATCTGCTCCAAATCACCTAAAGCGCCCGTAGGTTTAGTGAGTTGGAGTTGATATTGTTCAGCTTGTTTTTTTGCTTCCAGATTAGGTTGCTTTACCGATTCTAACCACCAGTTCATTTTACTTCTCACCTTTTAAAATCATTGGAAAACCAGCTACACAAAACACAACTTTATCTGCAATTTGTCCTAGAGCTTGATGCAGTCTGCCTGCTTCATCTACAAAACGACGGCTAATCTCGCCTAATGGCACAACACCCAGACCAGTTTCATTACTGACTAAAATAATTTCTGATTGAAGCTTAGGTAAAACGTCTATTAGTTGCTCACATTCAAACTCTTGAACGTTTTGATCATCTAAAAGTAACAAATTCGTTAGCCAGAGCGTTAAACAATCCACCAAAATGATTTGATTAGGTCGATCAATTTTTTGCAGAACTTCTGCTAAATATAATGGCTCTTCAACTAAGGACCAGTGAGCAGGACGCTGATTTTGATGGTGTGCAATTCGGTTTTGCATTTCTGGATCAAGCGCTTGCGCCGTCGCGACATAAGTCACAGCTAATTGCATAGATATTGCCGTTTGTTCAGCCAGTCGACTTTTACCAGAACGAGCACCACCCAAAATTAGTTGCAACATGAATCACCTAAAAACAAATGCTGATATGGATATAACTTACCTTGTAAAGTTTGAGCCTGATAATAACCAAACGTCAAATGCTCAATTTTAAGTTCAAATTCAGCATGCTTATATTGTACAGGCAATTCAGAAATTTTTTGCAAAATCAAATCACTACTATAGTCTTTTTTATATAACCCTAAGGTAATGTGTGGGCAATAATCTAGAGCTGCAATTTCATTAGAAACCGTGCCTAACTTCTGTCGTATTAGAGATAAGATATTTTCGGCATCTTGAATTTCTACAAATAAAGCACTACTAAAACTATCAACTGCTCCAATTTTTAAATGAAATGGAGCAAAATCCTCTTTTCTTAAAATTTCTCTCTGCTGCTCAAACTCATTAAAACTAAAATCATCTTTATAAAGTTTAGATTCTTGAGTCAAAAAACCGCATATAAACAGCGTGACATGATATTGACGGCTATTAGGTTCTAATAAAAAATCTGAAAAATGCGCGCGTAATGTATCTAAATAATCAACTAATTTTTGATCATTAATTTCCAGATACCATAAAGCATAATTTTGACGCCCACAGTGCCATTCCCGATAATCCCGGATAAATGTTGGCACCATGAGCGTAGAGGGTTTTAGCAGCACAGCTTTAATTCAAAATGATTCAATTTTTGTATTAAAGCATGTTTACCTTTCAATTCAATTGTAGAGTGCAAATTTATTGAACGAATTTAAGCATATTGAGTGCGCGTAGTGTTGGAGTTAGTACTATTCATGTTCAAAGGTTGCTTGCCTTGTTCAGAAAATAAATATTGAATTAATTGCGTCAACTCAACTTCCAACTGCCGTTTCTGAACTGTACTCAAATCTAAATTCTGAATTTGTTGCTGTAAATGTTTAATCGCATCAGCCTCATCCATTTTCAAAAATTGAATTGCATAGGCATAACCCAAAGCAGCACCCTTTAATAAGTTTTTATAGGGTAAGTCATGACTAATATTCACCACAATTGATGCTATTACCCGTTCATTGTGACTCAGTTTTCGTAGAGGATCTCGCGCCACACGCTGACATGGATCTTTAAATGCATATTCACATGAATCTAGAAAACTTTGCGCAAGTCGATCCAGATCTTTTGCGTAGTTAGGCAACACGATTGCAAGCCCTTGCTTTACTTCTGTAATTAAGTTCTCAGCAAAAGCTTTAACAGAACTATCTCCCATAGCAACACCAATAGAATCATAGTCCAGTAACGATGCATACCAAGCAAGCATCGCGTGTACGCCGTTCCACAGTCGGTTTTTGATTAATTGAATATCTGTAATTTGCTCAACCAAGACAACTTGGCGCAATTTTTCGAGTAAAGGGCTACCTTTTTCTACATAAATTGGCATATCAGTTTCGCTATGGAACAAGATTAAATCCATGCTTTGTAATATATGTCCCGGCTGAAAATTACGACGCATATTATCTACATATAAAGAGGCCTGATTTTGCTGATCTTGGGTCAGTTTATTGCAATCTTCAATTTCGACCTGCTCCTCTTGTTCCACATCAGATAAATGCTGTTCAAGAAAATGATGCTTAATGCGAAGCTGACGATATAGATTCTGATTAGATAGTTTTGAAACCATACGGTTTACAACGGTATCGCAAAAGTAATGTTCTTTTAAAATATGCTCTGTCACGTCCTCATCATTAGTTAGTTCTAAAAGTGCTTCTCTAAGATGCTTCATCACCAAATATTTGGCGCCAACTTTATTTAAAATAATTAAAAAAGTTAATGGTTCTATACATGTTTCTAATGTCGAGTTAAAACGAGCGTATAAACCCTTTGCAATCGTCTTTGACTCAGCTTCAATCGCTTGTTCAGGCAAGCAAAGTGCGATCAAACTTGAATGGGTATACATCTCTAACATTTGCTGTTCATTGTCTGAGTCAACAATTGTCATATTTTCAATGCGTTCATCATAAGAAAACTGCCCATAGCGAATGCTATAAGTTCCAAACGCATTTACCGCTTCGCGGAATAGGCTGTTTCGGGTAGAAGCAATAATACGTCTTGGTTTGGTGTATCCATCCCAGTGCGACAAGATTTGCGCTATATAACCGCCACCAATAGCACCAAAACCATGTATCCCAACGGTAAGTTGATTTAGGCTTTGCGGAAAAGGTTCTTGTACTGCTGGCATATCCACAATAGGAATAAATTGATCAAGATCTGTTAAAAAGTCATACATCTGATCGTAATAAAAATCGGCTTTTGCCAACATTTCATCATTTGGTTCTTTAATATCTTTTAATAAAATTGTTTGACCTTCTGATGTGTGCGCTGACGTTAAGCCATTTTCAGAATCTTCGAACATTAAACATTGGTTAGCATCTAAATGAAGTTGACTTGCTGCTTTTAGAAATATTTCAGGATGAGGCTTTCCATTTTGTACTTCATCCCCACAAGTAATCACATCAAAAAACTTATAAACATTTGCGTTAATTAAATATTCTTCTGCTATTGCTCTGCGACTTGAAGTAGCCACAGCCATTCTCAAACCCGATTTTCTTAAACGTTCTAAAACTTGAACCAAACCTTTTTTGATAGGTACGCCGTTTTTTCGTATGTGGTCAAGCTCCATCTCATCGGCTCTTTTTCGTATCTCTTTATATGGAACATTTACACCATATAAACGTTGAGCCAATTGTTCAGCGGTAGTTGCACTTAAACCTAAACATTGCATTAAATATTCGTGTGAAAATTCCTGTCCAATGAGTTCTTGAGATGCGTGTTGCAATGTTTGAAACCGCAACCTCTCAGTATCAAACATTGTCCCATCCATATCAAAAATTGCTCCATGAACAGGTTTTCCATGAAAAATAAGCACGTTTTTACCTCTTTTTTGATCATGTTTTATTCAGGGTATACAAAAAATTGGATAAAAAGGCAGGATGTTAATAAATGAAACATTAGTGGTTATTTTTTAATCAAAAATATAAGTAAACTGTTACTGAGCAGAGTTATAAGCCTAAAAAGGTTGAACAATATAAATAATTATGAAGCTGGCTTTAAATACAAGAGCAGCAAGCCATCCTTGCTTGCTGTTCTTGGTTTATTCTTTTTGTTGCGCTGATCGTATTTATTTTTCTTAGTTCCATTTACCGCTGCTTGGACCTGCATGTTTTTATAATATCTTGCAGGTGTACACATACCAAAAATCAACTCATCTTTCGCCGTTATTCTTGTCTGAGCCTCTGGTATAACTTTAAATCGCCTAAAAACTTAGTATTACAGTAGTAGGCGTTAAATTTAATTATTAAAATATTCTTTAACTTTTAATATAGATAATGATAATCATTTTCATTTGTTGATGCAAGTTTATTTTGCTATTTTTATATTTAATAAGGAATATCTATGATTTATAGATATTCCTTATATCAACTCACATTAATAATTAAATGTATAACTGAGGCCATAAGTACGTCCTTCAGCTGGGATACTTTCTACAAGCCCATATACTTTTTCTGCTTGTTGACTATAGACAGTACGATAGTCTCTATTCCAAACATTATATACACCAAAATCTATACGTCCTTTCCACCACGCTGGGAAATGTGCCAAAACATCCATCGTGCTATAGCCTTTAATTTTTACAGCTGAAAGTGAGTCATCTTTTACGGCTTCATTTGTACCCTTTATAGCAAGCATTTGCACACGAGCGCCATATCCCTCATCATTGTTCCACTCGGCAAAAACAGTACCTTTGATTGGTGATACCTGAAAAGCATTCAACTCTTTCCATTTACCATCCGTATCTTTATATTGACCTCGCGTATAACCAAGCGTTCCCCCCACTTTAAACTCTTCCATAAATGGATAGGTCGCCGTTAGTTCAGCACCATATACACGCTGGTCTTTGTCCATAACCTCAGCAACAGTTTCTTTATTACTGTTCTTGTAAAACTGAACTACTTTATCTGAAGTATTATAGAAACCTGTTATACCTAGATTTAGGCTTTGCTCCCCTTGTAAACGCCAGCCTAGTTCATAGCTGTTTACACTAATAGGTTGGATATTCGCTGTTGAGATATTAAATGCATCACGCATCATTCGTTGTACATCTGGAAAGCTAAAACCTTGAGAGAAATTAGCAAATATTTGCTGCTCGTCTGTTAATTCATATATCGCTCCCAAATTGAATAAAACCGCATCGTCATTTACAGCTCCGTTTGGCTGTATCCCATTTTTAGTCGAGTACTGTTCAGTTTCAGCTTTAATATATTGATAACGAGTACCAGCCTGGACATTCATACGGTCCGTTAAAGCGTAATCACCTTGTAAAAAAACGCCAGCGCTTTGAATTGTTGTATTTGGACCAGCATCGGAGATTTTACCTGTGGGTTTATATGTCAAACCTGTATTAAATGCTGTGAAGTGCTCATAATGTTGATGATCTTTTTCATGTTCATAATCTAAACCATAAGTTAGATTAAGATCACGATTTATAATATTTAAATCACTTTGTACTGTTGACCGCAGACCAGCAACTTCGATTTCAGATTGAGATTGTTTTGCTTCTGTACTTTCCCCTCCTAAAAAGACTGGAAAGAAACGAGCGTCTTCTTTACGGTAATATCCTTCTAGATTTAAGACCTGACCTAAAATATCTTTATTTTGGTATTGAGTGTTGAATGCGTAGCGCTCTGTAAAAGGCTGATTAGATATTTCTAAACCCTTCTTCCCAATATATGAATTAGGCGCTCCTCCATAAATATAATTTTTCCCATAATCAGGACCATAATTCGTGTCTTGTTCATCTTTATAATATTGCGCACCCAAACTTAGTGATTGGTTATCAGTTAAATCTATATTTATACGACTGTTAATATCAATTGTATCAGTGTCAGGACGGCTACCCTGCATAGGTGCTATAGCAATACGATCACCATGGCTATCGAACTGAGACCCGCGACTAGTGAAATTAGCCCCTAAGAAACCATTTATATTATCTTTATTAAATGAAATAGATTGGCCAACTTCATAAGCTAGACTATCACTCCGAAATGTATCAGAAGACGTAATACCAAGTTTAGTCTCAAAACTCACAGGTTTAGTCGAATCAGCACGTTTTGTAATAATATTAATGATCCCACCGGTAGAACCAGATCCATAAATACTCGTAGCTCCAGCAAGGACTTCTATACGTTCAATCATGCCTGGGCTAATACTATTTAACTGTCGAGCAACATCGCGTGATCCATTTTGAGATACGCCGTCAATCATGATCATGACATCACGACCACGCATTGTTTGCCCATAGTTGGTACTCGTTCCGCTACTCACCCCAAGTGATGGAACTAACTGAGCCAGAATATCGGCAATTTTTCGTCCAGCTGTTGCTTGTTGTTCAATTTGCTGCTTCTCAATCGTTTGAACTGTACCTGCAATTTCAGCAATATTTTTGGGTGTTCTTGTCGCCGTCACTATAATTTTTTGCAATTGAGCTACAGGCTTTTGTATCGCTTGATTATTAAGGGTTGCCTTCTCAATATTTGTATTCGCATAAACCTGCTGCGCAAATATTGCTGCTACAGCAATACAACAAGGTTTTAATTTAAAATATCGTGGTTTAGCACACGTCAAATGATTTGAGTTAGCCCCGACCTTTTTATATTGATGCATTTTTTCCTTTCTCCAAGCCCAAAAGTTATTAGTTAAGTTTTATAAGGCTCGGAATAATACTAAATATAAGTAATAATGAGAATTGTTTTTATTAAAAAATTTAATTTAATACTACCTATCTTAAAATTAGTTAATTTAATGAGATAAGAAAGAGATTTATTTTACTAATCAAGCACATCAACAAATTGAGCATTTAAAAGCTGAGCTAAATCTTTAGGGTTTAAACCAATATCAAGCCCTCTTTTTCCGCCACTGACATAAATTTTGCTAAAGTTTTGTGCTGATGCATCAATGACAGTTTTTAAACGTTTCTTTTGGCCTAAAGGGCTAATTCCTCCTACCAAATATCCAGTTAAACGTTCAGCATCTTTAGGGTTAGCCATCTGTAATTTTTTACATCCAAACGCCGTAGCTACTTTTTTTAAATTTAATTGGTGATTAACCGGCAAGACAGCAACAAAATAATTCTTATCGTCACTTACCATTAGAGTTTTAAATACTTCTTTTACATCTAAAGCTAATTTTTCGGCTGCCTCTAACCCAAAACTTTTGGCATTTGAATCATGTTCATATTCATGAATAGAAAATTCAATTTTATTACTTTTTAACAATCTGCATGCAGGAGTCATAATAAATGGTGTTATAGATGAAATTTTTCCGATTATAGGTTTTTTAGAAAAATTTTAAAATTTACTTAGGCTATTTACAACAGTTACATAAAAACTCAATCAGCAACTGAAGAAAAAATAATCTCACCTTGATATTCGCGGCTCGACTCCATATATTTTATTTAGATTTGAAGTCTGAGCTGACAATTTATGAGTTATAAACACAACAATCTGATGGCAATGCGTCATCGTTTTTGGGATGAATCTTCAGATTCTGTATTAAATGAAAAACAGTTTTTGCAGCAGACGTTAATTGAACAAGGTATTTTTAATAATGCAACTCTTGATGATGTTAAGTATTTCTTTTATACCCTGCCGAGCATCATTATTGTGAAAGCTCATGCACTTGGTTTTATGCATGATTCAGTCAAACAGATGTTATTGCAACATATTCAGAGTAATCGCCTTCATTTGATGCAGAAATCTGAATTAAAGATTCAATTTAAGATGTAATCCGTTTTGTTATCAAAGATCCGTTTTATTTTAGTTTTACTTATCTGAAGGATGTTAATTTCTTAAATTTCTATATTGCTCAGGCTATTTAAGAGCTAATGAAATAAAGATGGTAATTTCGACCTATCATTCAGTCCGAGAGAACTATTTTAATACGCTTAAAACATGTAATATTCGTTACAATTTTAGATCACAGCGTTTGGCTGCATGATGCGCATAGGATTCTATTTTCATGTCAAATCAGAAAGATAAGCTTAAGAGTTTAAAAACTTCTTCCATGGATCGACGCTTATCAATCGCGAAAGCTTCTTTACTTGCGGGAACACGTTGGGCAACTGCAAGTGCTTCTTCTATTTTTTCTAATGATGAAGAAAAAGAAAAGAAACGCAAAAAAGCGATGAGCGAACAAGCTAATTATCTGGTTTCTGAAATAGGTAAACTTAAGGGTTCTATTGTTAAAATTGGGCAAATGATGGCTCTTTATGGTGAACATTTTTTACCAGAAGAGATTACACAAGCATTAAATACCCTAAATAACCAAACCGTTGCTTTAGATTGGCCTGCAATTAAGCCACATCTACAAGAACAACTGGGCGCTAAATTAAATGATTTAACAATTGACCATGAGCCAATTGGTACCGCCTCTCTCGCACAAGTACACCGTGCAACACGTAAATCAGATGGCTTGGAATTAGTCCTAAAAATTCAATATCCAGGTGTTGCCAACGCAATTGATTCAGATATGAGCTTGTTTAAAAACATGCTTAAACTGACACGTATGGTGCCACAAACCCGTGAATTTGATCAGTGGTTTGATGAAGTGCGTGAGATGATGCATCGTGAAGTTGACTATGATGTTGAAGCTGCCACTACTCGTCGCTTCGCTGAACGTTTAAAAGATGACGAGCGTTATATTGTTCCGACAATTGTAGATGAATATTGTACGAACCAAGTACTTTGCATGACTTTCGAACGCGGTGTCCCAATCAATAGCCCTGTTATGTTGTCTTTGCCTCAAGAGCGTCGTAATCAGCTTGGTGAAGCTTCACTAGAAATTGCTGTTCGTGAAATTTTTGAATGGGGTGAAATGCAAACCGACCCTAACTTCGGTAACTACCTTGTCCGTTTAGGTAATGGCCAAGATGTTCAGGATAAAATTGTATTATTAGACTTTGGTGCTATCCGTCAGTTTGATGAACATTTGTTATCGGTAGCACGTAATTTAATTCAGGCGGGTTATCAGCATGATAAACATGCGATGGTACAAGCAATGACTGGATATGAGTTTTTTGAGGCAATGCCTGAAAGTATTAAACCGGGCATGGCCGATGTCTTTTTAATCGCGACAGAAGCATTTAGTACCCCTGTAAATAATCCAGAAATGCCCGCCGGCCTTATGGATGAACATGAACGTTATGACTGGAAGAAAAGTCAATTACATAGTCGTGTTATGCAGCAAGCAAGTAAATCAATGGCATCACGTTATTTCTCAGTTCCTCCAAAAGAATTTATGTTTATTAGCCGTAAATTTATTGGAGCTTACACATTTATGACGGTTATTGATGCAAAAACAAATGTGCGACGTATGATTCGTAACTTTGCTTAATTTAATAAAGGACTAGAATGATTCTATGTCATTCTAGTCAATACAT
The DNA here is from genome assembly GCF_900520355.1 of Acinetobacter calcoaceticus. NCBI lineage: Bacteria > Pseudomonadati > Pseudomonadota > Gammaproteobacteria > Moraxellales > Moraxellaceae > Acinetobacter > Acinetobacter calcoaceticus. The sequence goes on from NZ_LS999521.1 coordinate 2,087,426, forward strand.
CTCTACTCACCCAATAACCAAATTATTTTAAACAAATAAAATCAAAAACTTAAAATAATTTCACTTCTTAACTACCATTTATCTACTCATTTTTGGAATGTCAGTAACGACATAGTTTTTTACTATCAGGCGTGTCAGCATAAAACAATAACAATGTGTTAGGACACCATAATCATGACAAGTATGATCAATAAAGCTCAGGGTTTGGGTTTATCGCTGATCACTAAATTGGCTGGAAGCGATGTACTTGATCAACTCAAGTTGCGTAAATTTATAGAAAAATCTCTTTATCAAGGTTCGAAAGCTGGTTTTAGAGCGTTAAGCCAGACTCAAAAAGCATTTAAACCGAAACAGATCTCCCAACAGCGGTTACCTCAACAACAAAAAACTCTGTTTGATTTAAGCCTAACTGAAGAACAACAAATGACCTCTGAAGCAATGTCTCAATTTGCTCAAGAAGTTTTATTAGGGTTAGCTCACGAAGCTGATCAAGCTGGTCAGTTTCCAGAAAGTCTCTGGCAATATTTAGAAGATTTAGGACTCAATTACTATGCCCTTCCAGAAGCACTCGGTGGTGTAGCAGCTGAACAAAATATTGTTAGTAATTTACTGATTGCCGAGAAACTAGCACAAGGTGATTTTAGCCTTACAGCAGGATTACTCAGTACATTTAGCGTCATTAATGCAATCACGCGTTGGGGTTCAACCGAAGTTCAATCGATGTACTTACCTTGTTTTGCAGAAGACTCAGACATTACAGCAACTTTTGCGGTACAAGAAGCCACTCCGGCTTTTAATCCTTATGAATTAAAAACCAAAGCCTCACTTGAAAATGATCAATTTTTTATTGATGGTGAAAAAACACTTGTTATTTTAGGTGATTTGGCCGATGTATTTATCGTAAGTGCAGACTTTAACGGCAAGCCAGATGTATTTGTTGTGCAATGCAACGAAACAATTTCAATTAAAAACACCTCCGCCATGGGTCTTAAAGCGACAGAAACGGCAACTTTACGCTTTAATAACACACCTGCTCTACGCTTAGGTGCAGCAGATTTTGATTACACCGCCTTTTTAGATTTAGGTAATTTAATGTGGTGTGCAATGGCTGTGGGTACCTGTGAAGCGGTTAAAGCGTATTGTATTAAATATGCCAATGAACGAACTGCTTTCGGTGAACCAATTTCACATCGGCAAAGTGTCGCTTTCATGATTGCAGATATGGCAATTGAAATTGACGCAATGCGTATGCTGGTTTTAAATGCGGCAAGCCTTGCAGAATCAGGCAAGTCGTTCCACCGTGAAGCTTATCTGGCCCAACTACTTTGTGCTGAAAAATCCATGAAAATTGGTACAGATGGTGTGCAAATTCTTGGTGGACATGGTTTCACAAAAGAACACCCAGTTGAACGTTGGTACCGTGATTTACGAGCTACTGCAATTTTACAATCTGGCTTACATGCTTAAATGATCAATCAGAGGATACTATAATGAATTTGCAAAATCCTAGAAAATTCAAAATGATGATTGATCAAGCACGTGATGTTGCAATCAACGTTTTACGCCCTATTTCTCGTAAATATGATAAAGCTGAGCATGCTTATCCTAAAGAACTCGATATGCTTGCCTCACTCATCGATGGAATGAACGAAGGTGGCGAAGGTATTAATGCCGGAGCTGCGGGTGCTGGTAACCGTGGCGATACAGATAACGAAGGCATCCGTAACGGAACCAATATGTCTACCGCTCTTGGGATTATTGAGATGTGTTATGGCGATACAGGCTTATTGCTGAGTATGCCACGTCAGGGTCTTGGGAACTCAGCCATTGCTGCTGTTGCAAATGATGAGCAATTAGAGCGTTTCAAAGGAACATGGGCAGCAATGGCAATTACCGAGCCAGGTTGCGGCTCTGATTCTGCTGCTATTCGTACAACTGCAACCAAAGATGGTAATGACTATATTTTAAATGGCGAAAAGATTTTTGTGACCTCGGGCGAACGTGCAGACTCTGTCGTAGTCTGGGCAACACTGGATCGCAAAGTTGGCCGAGCAGCCATTAAATCATTTGTAGTACCCAAAGGTACACCTGGAATGAAGGTTGAACGTCTCGAACACAAATTAGGAATTAAAGCCTCAGACACAGCAGTGATTAGTTTTATTGATTGCCGTGTACCTGCTGAAAACCTTTTAGGAAATGCTGAAGTTGATGTTGCAAAAGGTTTTGCCGGAGTGATGGAAACTTTTGACAACACTCGCCCTCTCGTCGCTGCAATGGCAATCGGTTGTGCTAAAGCTTCTCTAGAACGTATTAAAGAGATTTTTAAAGATCAACTCGATCCTGACTATTCTACACCTTATCTACACACCTCTAATCTTGCAGCACAAATCTACCGTATGGAAGCTGAGTGGGAAGCTGCTCGCCTGCTTATGTTAAAGGCAACGTGGATGGCAGATAACAAAAAGCCAAACTCTAAAGAAGCTTCTATTGCTAAAGCCAAAGCTGGCCGTGTGGGTAACGAGATTACTTTAAAATGTGTCGAACTGGCTGCAAGCGTTGGCTATAACGAAGACGAGTTACTTGAGAAATGGGCGCGTGATTCGAAAATTCTCGATATCTTTGAAGGTACTCAACAAATTCAGCAATTGATCATTGCTCGCCGAGAACTGGGTAAATCTTCTAGCGAACTAAAATAATAATTAAGGGAATTTCTTCCCTTAATTTATTAGCTCTTTATATCAAAACTTAAAAGCCCTCTAGTCTAATAACTAGAGGGCTTCGTATTTCAGGAATTAATGTTTTATTTATTCAGTAGTTGTACTTTCTAGCGCTTTATCAATTACCCCAAATTTCTTAAAGATTCTTGCACGACGCTTTGATGAAATATTCGCTTTGTTTAAATCACCTTTATAGTGATCAAAAACACGTTTATCCATCATTTTAAACCATAACGAAGGGATTAAGGCTGGTAGTAGCATACTTGCGTAACCGCTTGGTAGCTCTGGTGCCTCATCAAAATGACGTAATGCTTGGAATGGACGAGTCGGATAAGCATGATGGTCTGAATGACGCTGCAACTGGTACAAGAATAAGTTTGTTACTACGTTATTATTATTCCAGCTATGCTCAGGCATTGTGCGCTCATAATTACCATCAGCTTTTTTCTGACGTAATAAACCATAGTGCTCAATATAGTTAATAATTTCGAAAAGACTAATCCCATAAAAAGCTTGAGTGGCTAAATATGGAATTGTACCTTTACCAAAAATTCCAATCATAGAACCATGAAAAGCGGCAGTCATTCCCCAGCCTTGTAATAATTCATTATCTGAAGACCAGAATTCTTTACCTTTACGTTTTAACCGATTTTTTTCAATTTCTATTGCGGATTTAAAAGAACCAATAACAGTACGTGGCCAGAATTCATAGAATGTTTCACCCATACGTGATGAAGCTGGATCTTCTGGTGTAGCTGCACGTTTATGATGACCGTAAGGATGCTCAATACGGAAATGATTATAACCTGTAGGAACTAGAGCAAGATGGGACAAAATATGGTCTATACGATCATGCTTATGACTTAACTCATGGGCTGTATTAATTGCAATACCATTGATTGCTCCCATTGAGATACCAAGTAAAATCTTATCAATAAAAGATGTTGTTTTACGACTTGTTAAATAACATGCATACACATTTGCAGCATACTGTAGAGGAATAAAACTCTTCACAAGACGTGAGTAATATGGATCTTTTTCTAAAAGCTTAATTTCTTCATCTGTCGGATTTCGAGCATCCTTCCCAACAATTGTGTCAATTACAGGAATCACGACATGTAATACAAGTGGACCACCTAACGCGAAAACTTTCTTTAAAGGGCGTGGACCAAACTGATAACCTGCTAAAATACCTAAACCGATAGCAGGTAAAGCAGGACTAATCATCCATAAAAAGCGTTTGCGATCTATTTCACGCATAGACGCACGCACTGGCATAAGTTCTTGCTGAACATTTACTGGTGCATTCATAGCCATATTTCCTTTTTCTATATGTCTATATAGTTAAAGAAATAGTGTTTAGTTAACAGTAGTAAGCGTCCAAAAAACCTATGTTAAAGTCTTTGGCATTTTCTTCCACTTTTTTGTCCTAAAAACACATGTTGATCTATTCTTATAGCTCACTATAATTTTATTAAAATAATGATTGATCATTTAAATATGGATGCACTAAGTAAATTTTTTGATGATATTCACCTGAATAAGTCTGAATACATCTATTTAAAAGCGCAAGGAGAATGGGCTTTTAAAACACAAGATCAATCTGCTCTACTTGCGTATATTGTTTTAACTGGTTCAGTATATATACAACTTAATGCTTTAGAAAAAATAACTGCAACTGCTGGTGATATTATTTTAATTCCTTCGGGAAAAGCACATAATGCGACTGACTCAAAATCAACAGCAAGTAAGTTGGTAGATTTTCTGGATATCACTTCGCTTTTTAACGGTCACAGACAAGACGCAATCGAGTTTGGTACTTCATCTCCAGATAATACATTATTGCTATGTTTACGCTGCCAAATCGATACTCATATGGCTGGGCCGCTCATTAATGCATTGCCGTCCATCATGCATATTCAACATGAAAATCAAACTAATCCACCTGAATGGCTACAAATTGGACTCTATTTTCTAGCAATCGAAACTCAAAAAATCAGACCGGGTCATGACAAAATTATTGATCATTTAGTCAGTATTCTGCTCATTGAATGCATTCGTGATCATATTCAACAGATGACAGATCAACAAAACTGGTTAAGTGCCTTAACACATCCTGAACTGAGCAATGCACTATCTGCTATTCATAGCCAACCCGAAGTAGCATGGACAGTTGAGTCTTTAGCTGAACAATGCTGTATGTCACGTTCTAAATTTGCAAACATATTTAACAGTATTATTGGTGAGCCACCCCTCACATATTTGCAGCATTATCGTTTCCGTTTAGCAAGTCAGTATTTACGCACAAGCAACTTATCAATTCAACAAATATCAAATAAGGTCGGCTACTCATCTGAAACAGCATTTAGTCAGGCATTCAAACGAATTTTTGATTTATCTCCTAAACAATATAGACAGCAATATATTGGACATACCTTAGATTAACTACCAATAAAAAAAGCGCCTCAGCGCTTTTTTTATTGAATCAAATTATTATTTAATTTTCGCATGTGATTTTAAATATTGACTGTAATCTTCTAATATTTGTTGACCACGCGATTGACGATAAAGTTGCTGTAACTGCTGTAACTGATCAGCAGGAATAGCATTTGCAGTAGATGAATTTACATTTGAAACTGCAACAACAACTAGCTCATTTGGTAAATTCGCTGTTGAAACAGACCACATACCTGGCTTAGGTGTAGCTGCACTAAATGCTGCGCGCTCAATTTCACGCTTTAATCCTTGCGAACGACTAAATACGCCAGCCGATTCAAATGCTACTTTATTTTTAACAACAACTTGATCTGCTGGTTGAGTTTTAAATTCAGCCAACATTGTAGCAATTTTTGCTTGAACAGCTTTACGCGCTTTTTCATCGATAACTTTTGCTTTCGCTTCATTCATCGCTTGTGCTAAAGGTTTTACACCAGCAGCATGATAATCACGTACTTTAACCCATACCGTATCACCATTCGCTAACTGAATATTAGACGATGCGTTACGGTCACCATTTTTCACGTCATCATTAAACAATTTAATTTTAACGTTTGGATCACTTAAATATGGATTTTGTGTAGCTAAAGTCACGCCATTTAATGATTCAACTTTTGTACCTTTAACTTCTTGTACAATGCCTTCTAAAGAATCATTACCCACTACGGTTTCATTTAAGCTATTTACCGAGTCAGAATAAACATTCGCAACTTTGTTCTTCTCAACTTCTGCTACTAAACGAGCTTTTTCAGCTTCAAATGAAGGGATCTGATTGGCTTGAGTTTCTGCCTCAATAATATGATAACCATATTGGGTTTTTACTGGTTGAGAAATTTGTCCATTTTTCAAGTTCACTACAGTTTTATCAAACGCATCAGAGAAAACACCTGGTGCATATGCTTCAACTAAACCACCTTTTGCTTTCGAACTTGGATCTTCAGAGAACTGAGATGCAGCTTGTGCAAATGTAAGACCGCCTTGAATTTTCGCATATACTTCTTTAGCAAGTTTTTGAGCTGCTGCATCATCACGAGCATCTGTAGTAATTAAAATATGCTTCACAGTTCGTTTAGCATCTTTTTTCTGATTTTCAACGAACTTGCTATACGCTTGCTGAAGTTCAGCTTCAGTTGCAGGAGCTGGTTTAGCCATCATTGATGGAGAAAGAACAACATAATCCACATCAACAGAAACCTGTTGTTTAAACTCATTTTGATGTTTGTTGTAATAATCCGTAGCTTCTTGATTAGATGCAGTTAAACCTGTTTTATAACCATCCAATTTAATACTAGACAAATGTAATGTACGTTGCTCAGTTTGCAAATTCGCAATTTGCATTAAATCAACTTTACTTACTAAGGAGTAATCAGAAAAAGTTGACGTTAGCATTTTTAAAGCATGATCTTGACGAAGGCTAGATATTAAGCCCTGACTTGTCATACCAATAGAACGTAAATAATTTTCATAGAGTTTTTGCGAGAATTGTCCATTCTCTTGCAAACTAGGCTGCTGAGCTAACATTTGCTCAATTTGAGTATCACTCAATGAAATGCCTAATTTTTCAGCTTGTTGAATTAATAAATTACGTGACACTAAAATATCGAGTGCTTTAGCCTGAATCACAGGCAAATTAAGTAGACTCTCATCACCTTTAACAGCAGCTAAATATTGTTCTTTGTAAGACTGAGTTAAAGTTTCAAGGTCTTTTTTAGATATTTCTTGGCCATTTACTGTTTTCGCAACATCAGCCTTGTTTCCCCTATTAAAATATCCTTCAATACCTACAAGTGCTAAAGGGGTCAAAAACAAAATTAGAAGGACTTTGCCGAGCCAACCCTTAATGACTGTACGAAACGATTCCATAAGTATTCCAATATTTTATTTCGAGGAGAATTTTAACTGAAAAACCACAATCAATGAATGAGCAATATTGGTCAATTCAGATATTTAATAAAAAACGCGCCTATATTGGCGCGTTTAATCATCTTAAAAGATTAAGCTACTGAATCTTTAAGACCTTTACCAGCTTTGAAGCTAGGTACTTTTGTTGCTTTAATTTGAAGCTCTTCACCAGTTTTAGGGTTACGTCCAGTGCGTGCAGCACGTTCTTTAACACTGAAAGTACCAAAACCAACTAAAGTTACTGTGTCACCTTTTTTAAGTGCTTCAGTAATTGACGCAATTGTCGCATCGAGTGCCTTGCCTGCATCAGTCTTAGATACTCCCCCTTTTTCAGCAATTGCATCGATTAATTCTGATTTATTCATGAATAAAACATCCTCTTAATATCGTTTGTTTAAGGTCCAAGGCTATAGTTTAAAAGGCCATGACGCCTTTATAGCAATGCTTTAGGGGAAAACGCAATACTAGAGCAGGGCTTTTAGCAAAAATAAATGCTAAAAAACTGTTATATATTTGCTAAATCCCAACTTTTTTTTACTTTTTATTCAATTTTGCTTTCAACTGTTGATTTTCTTCTATTAAAGCATCGACCTTAATATGCAGTTGTACAAGCAGCTGTTCGATGTGTTGTAAATCCTTCGGCGTCACCAATCCAATACGGTTTAAAGAATGATTAACACTTGTATCAAGAATCTTTTCTACTTTATCTTTCGTTTCAGATACAGATTCTTTTGCTTTTTCTGTGACCTTACCAACAGTATTATCTGCTAAATCTCCAGTTTTAGATTCTAGCTCTTCACCTACCTTAACCAAAGAATCAAATAGCTTGTTACCTTCTTCTTCTGCACGTGAAAAAGCCCCTAGTCCTGCTAACCAAATTTGCTTGGTATATTTCCTAAAATCCAAAGCCGACTTCCTTGAAGCTCTTGATTTTAATTTATTTTTTTCTTCTAACTCTTCTGTCGGGGTATCTATATTTGCATTATCCATTGATCTAAGCTCCTAGTCAGATGAGAGAAATGATGACTGATTTGACCACAAAATATTTCTATAATATCAAAGTAAAGACTTGATCCATTTACAAAACTGTTCTACAAAGCAATTAAGTCATGTAAATATATTTAACAGGACATTTATTAAAGTTTGGGATAGGATGTCCCATTCTTCAGTTAACTACTATTTGTAAGGATAAACTTTTATGAGTGAAACGCAACAAAGACAAAAACATCCCCGTCTGTTGCTGAATATTGTTCTAATTATTTTAGAAACTTTCTTTTCATTTATACTCACCCACGATGGTGTTCTTCGCTTGCAAGCGAAAAAGTTTATTTCAAATAAAACAACTATTCGTATCAATAGCTACCTTCCTTTTTTTGACTTCTATGTTCAATTTACAGAAAAAGGTTTGTTATTCGATATCCACTCTTTTGATCGGCATATTGATCTTGAAATTAATAGTACGCTGATCGATTTGATTAAAATTTTTGCTTTTGCAAACCAGCGCAGTCTTAAGAACATGCGTATTGATGGTGATGAAGAAACGAAAAAAGAGTTATTTGACTTAATCTCTCACCTTACGCTGCCTAAACTTTTAGCTGACTGGAAGCAATGGTTTAATACACCTGATGATGAAGCTGAAACTCTTGCTTCCCGTAAACGAATTGCCTCCTTGCTTGAAAAAATTGATCAACAACGTTCAGAAATCAATTCACTTCAAGTGGAAATTAAACAATATCAAAATCGAATTACTCGCTTACAACAACGTCAACGCAACATTAACTTAGGCTTTGGTATAATTACCCTGATATTTATTGTTTTTTTCATATATAATTTGTGGATAGCTTAAATTATTTTTCCATCCTGATCCTGCACTTGAATTAAAAATAAAAAAACTTGACTATTTTAGTCGGGATTCATAAAATCCTATTATCTAGTCTTAACATGTGTATCGAATCATGCGCCTTACAACTCGCGGTCGCTACGCAGTGACTGCTCTACTTGATTTAGCTTTGCAGCCAACTGAACAAACGATCACGCTCGCCGAAATTGCCGCTCGTCAATCTATTTCAGTTGCTTACTTAGAGCAGTTATTCGCTAAACTTAAGCGTCATGGGTTAGTTTCTAGTGTCCGTGGTGCAAATGGTGGTTATCATTTGGCTCGAAACGCTGATGAAATTACTGTGTTAGAAATTATTGAAGCCGTAAATGAAACCGTTGATGCAACACGTTGCGACCACAAAGCTAACTGCCAAAATGGTGCAATGTGTCTTACTCACGATTTATGGCAAGAACTCTCTCATCATATTGCCGACTATTTAGCAAAAATCTCTCTTGCCGACCTCATTAGCCGAGACAACGTTCAAACTGTTGCATTGCGCCAAAATGTGACTGGCACAGATTCAGCTCTTTTATCGGGTACAGGTATTTGATATGAAACGTCCAATTTATCTTGATTACGCAGCAACCACTCCAGTAGATCCGCAAGTTGCAGAACGTATGATGGAGTGTTTAACTTTCGACGGTACCTTTGGTAATGCTGCATCTCGTTCCCATGCTTATGGCTGGCAGGCAGAAGAAAAAGTTGAATATGCACGTGAGCAAGTTGCAAATTTAATTAAAGCTGATCCACGTGAAATCGTTTGGACTTCTGGTGCTACCGAATCAGACAACCTTGCACTTAAAGGCATAGCTCAATTCTATGCATCTAAAGGCAAACACATTATTACAAGTAAAATTGAACACAAAGCTGTTTTAGATCCTTGTCGTGAGTTAGAAGATCAAGGTTTTGAAATTACTTATTTAGAACCAGAACCGCAAACAGGTTTAATTACCCCTGAAATGGTGAAAGCTGCCCTTCGTCCTGATACCGTTCTTGTTTCTCTTATGATGGTAAACAACGAAATCGGTACAGTTACAGATGTAGCAGCAATTGGTGAATTAACACGTGCCAATAAAACATTCTTCCATGTAGATGCTGCTCAAGCTGCCGGTAAAGTTGATATCGATTTATCTACCATGAAAATTGATCTTATGAGTTTCTCAGCTCATAAAATTTATGGTCCAAAAGGTATCGGTGCATTATATGTACGTCGTAGCCCACGTGTTCGTTTAAAAGCACAAATTCATGGCGGTGGTCATGAACGTGGTATGCGCTCTGGTACTTTAGCAACTCACCAAATTGTTGGTATGGGTGAAGCTTTTGAAATTGCTGGCAAAAGAATGCACGCAGAGCAAGAACGCATTCGTAAACTACGTGACAAACTTTGGAATGGTTTACAAGGCCTTGAACAGGTTTTCTTAAACGGCCATCCAACTCAAAACGTTGCTAACTATTTAAATGTCAGCTTTAACTTTGTTGAAGGTGAATCTTTAATGATGGCACTTAAAGATGCTGCTGTATCAAGTGGTTCTGCTTGTACTTCTGCAACTTTAGAGCCTTCATATGTTCTTCGCGCATTAGGTTTATCTGATGAGCTAGCACACAGCTCGATCCGCTTTAGTTTTGGTACATACACAACTGAAGAAGACATTGATCATGTGCTTACAATTACCAAAGCCGCTGTTGAGAAATTACGTGAACTTTCTCCGCTTTGGGATATGTATAAAGAAGGTATCGATCTTTCTACGGTTGAATGGGCAGAACACTAATTCATTGAAATTAGTGTTTTTACCCTCATATTAATATTAGGCTGACCCCGAGGTTTGGAGAAGCGACATGGCTTATAGCGAAAAGGTAATTGATCATTACGAAAATCCACGTAATGTTGGTGTTTTAGATAAAAACTCTGAAAATGTTGGTACAGGTATGGTCGGTGCACCTGCGTGTGGTGACGTGATGCGTTTACAAATCCAAGTAAACGATAACGGTGTAATCGAAGAGGCACGTTTTAAAACTTATGGTTGTGGTTCTGCAATCGCATCAAGTTCTCTTGTAACCGAATGGTTAAAAGGTAAGACTCTTGATGAAGCTCAAACCATCAAGAATATTGATATTGCGACTGAGCTTGCACTTCCACCAGTAAAAGTTCACTGTTCTGTACTAGCTGAAGATGCGATTAAAGCTGCGATTGAAGATTATCGCACTAAAAAATCTAAAGCGTAATTTGTTACCATTGTAAACGTTGGAGTTTTCATGATTCATTTAACTGAAAATGCTGCGACTCATATTAGCAATTACCTTAAAAATCGAGGTAAGGGTGAAGGCATTCGCGTGGGTGTGAAAACTTCTGGTTGTTCTGGATTGGCCTATGTTCTTGAGTTTGTAGACTCTATTGATGAACATGACCAAGTTTTCGAACAATTTGGCGTTAAGGTATTTGTAGATCCAAAAAGCTCAGTGTATTTAGAAGGCTTAGAAATGGACTACGTTAAAAATGGCCTTAATGAAGGGTTCGAATTTAACAATCCTAACAAAAAAGGTGAATGTGGCTGTGGTGAATCTTTCACTGTCTAAGCATTCTCCTTTCATCTCTCATTAAAACAGTGTCTTTCTATAGCACTGTTTTAATGTATTTAATTAATGTGGACCTCATTTCCAATGAATCATTTTGAGTTGTTCAATTTACCCGTAGAACTCGATATCGATTTGGCGAGCTTAAAATCTAGTTTCTTGAGTTTGCAGCAGCAGTATCATCCAGATAAAGCTGAAGATAAAGATCAGGCGTTGATCAAATCAAGTGAAATCAATCAAGCTTTTAAAACTTTGTCGCAAGTAGATAGCCGCGCTGCTTATCTATTGTCACTCAAAAAGCAAGATCACCACCTCGATCAATCTATTAGCGATTTTGAGTTCTTACAATCAGCATTAGAAATTCGTGAACAACTTGATGAAGCAACTTCACAAGAGCATTTAAGTACACTTAAACAAGAAGTGTTTCAATGGATGGATAGCCTAGTTCGCGAATTTAAAATTGATTATGCAGATGAGGACTGGGGCGAAGCTCGAGATACCGTACGTAAATTACGTTTCTTTCAGCGCGTTCTTAACGATATTGAAAAAGCAGAAGATCAAATGTTGGATGATGAAGACAACTTTGATTTAGACGACGATTTTTAATTTTGCTTTTTCCAAATTATATTCAAGGGATTTAACTCATGGCACTTTTGCAAATTGCTGAACCGGGTCAATCCAGTGCCCCACATCAACACCGCATTGCGATTGGTATCGACCTCGGAACGACACATTCTTTAGTTGCGACAGTGTTATCAGGCAAACCTAAAGTACTCAATGACGAAAAAGAAAGAAGACTCCTTCCTTCTATTGTGCACTATGGAAATGATGTAACTCACTATGGTGAAGAAGCAAAGCCTTTCCTTATTGCCGATCCTAAAAATACAATTGTTTCTGTAAAACGATTTATGGGTCGCTCAAAAGCAGATATCAAATTTCAGCATCCCTATGAATTAATGGGTTCTGAAAATGAGATGCCAGCTTTTGAAACACGTGCTGGTCGCAAAACCCCTGTTGAAATTTCTGCTGAAATTTTAAAGCAATTAAAAGACCGTGCTGAAGCTAGCTTACAAAATCCAATAAATGGCGCAGTGATTACCGTTCCTGCCTATTTTGATGAAGCTCAGCGACAAGCAACGCGTGATGCTGCTCAGCTTGCGGGCTTAAATGTATTACGTTTATTAAACGAACCAACTGCTGCTGCTGTGGCTTATGGTTTAGACCAAGAAACTAATTTAGCTACAGATCATAACTATGTAATTTATGATTTAGGTGGTGGTACTTTCGACGTATCAATCTTGCGTTTCTCACAAGGCGTCTTTGAAGTACTAGCTACAGGTGGCCACACGGCTTTAGGTGGTGATGACTTAGATCGTCTCATTGTTAAATGGGCTAAAAAGCAGTTAAATATTGATACTCTGAGCGATGAAGCATATGCAGTATTCATTGTTGCTGCTCGTCAAGCAAAAGAACAACTATCTACACAAGAATCAGTTCAGTTAAAACTGCTTGAAAATGCCCTAACACTTGACCGACCAACTTTTGAAAGCATTATTCAAATTGCTTTAGATAAAACAATTAGTGTTTGCAAACGTGTTTTACGTGATGCAAAACTTGAATTATCAGATATTCAGAATGTTGTATTAGTGGGTGGCTCTACCCGTTCGTATGCTGTTCAGCAAGCAGTTCGCAATGTATTTAACCAAGAACCACTTTGCACAATCAATCCTGATGAAGTAGTTGCAATTGGTGCTTCTATTACTGCTAACCAATTAATTGGAAACAGTCAAGACGGCTCATTACTTTTAGATGTCACTCCTCTTTCACTTGGCTTAGAAACCATGGGTGGATTAGTAGAGCGTCTTATTTCACGTAATACCGCTATTCCAGTTGCTCGTCGTCAAGAATTCACAACTTATCAAGATGGCCAAACTGCCATGCTTATTCATGTGGTTCAAGGTGAACGAGATTTGGTAGAACATTGCCGTTCATTAGGAAGATTTGTTCTTCATGGCATTCCACCAATGACCGCAGGTCAAGCACGCATTGAAGTTACCTTTCAAGTAGATGCTGATGGCTTACTTACAGTTTCTGCTCGTGAAGCCACTTCTGGTGTACAGGCTCAAATTGACATTAAGCCATCTTACGGTTTATCAGAATCTGATACTGAGCGCTTATTAATTGAAGGTTTCCAACATGCAGAAGAAGATAAAAATCTGCGCCATTTAAAAGAAACCAAAGTTGAAGCTCAGCGTGAACTAGAAGCTTTAGAACAAGCCCTTAAAGTAGATGCCGATTTACTTGATGAAAAGCAGCTTGAAGCACTTACTTCTGCTCAAAACCTGCTAAAAGCACAACTTGAAGGCGACGATATTCAAGCAATTGAAAAAGCTGTAGAACAACTTAAAGTACATAGTGATGCTTTTGCCGCACTGCGTATGAATCGACATATTGACCATGCCTTAAAAGGTACAAAACTTGAAGATTGGTCAAATTCAAACTAAAGGTATAGGTGATCAATATGCCCCGTATTAAAATACTTCCTCATGCTCAATTCTGCCCTGAAGGCGCAGAATTTGAAGTTGAACAAAATGCAAATCTTTGTCAAAGTTTGCTTGACCGAGGAATCAAAATTGAACATGCATGTGATATGTCGTGCGCTTGCACAACTTGTCACGTAGTTGTTCGTAAAGGCTTTGATAGTCTAGAAGAAATGGATGATGTTGAAGCAGATCTTTTAGATCGTGCTTGGGGTCTTGAACCTGACTCACGCCTTTCCTGCCAAGTGAAAATTGTTGATGAAGATTTAGAAATTGAGATTCCTAAATATACAATCAATCACGCTTCCGAAAGTCATTAAAATAGAAAAGCTGCTTTAAAAGCAGCTTTTTTTTACTTTAGTTTTAAACCTTAAAGCTAATCTTTTTGATCAATTTCAACAGGTTTAACTTCATCTTCAAGTCTTAAACGTGCAATACCTTGAGTATTAATTAAAGTTTGTTGGACTTTAAGCCTTTGAATCATTTTCTCAAGAACTTCCACCAATTCAGGATATTCATAGTTTTGTACTTCTTCTAAATTAAGTACTAAATGGAAGCCTTTATACTCATAGTCAAACCATTGCTGATGATCTGATTTATTCCCTGAGTATTTCTCCATCACCTGCCATGTCTTTACTGCACCTTGAATACCTTTTAAGTAAATTGGCGTTTTGGGAGCACAAAGAAAATCACTTTTGATTAATTGATAAGTATCATCTGAAATTAAGATTTCATCTATTTCAGCAGCATATTGTAAACGAGCTGCTAAATTCACATCACGACCTACGATGGTGTAAGCCATACGATGTGTTGCTCCATAATTTCCTACGTGGCAGTAACCGGTACTAATTCCCATACGGATGTGTAGAGCTGAATAGCCCATTTTTTTCCAACGTTCACGTAACAACTTCATTTGTTGACGCATAGCGATTGCCATTTCTACGCAGGCTTTGGCATCTTGCTCTACACCTTGAGAATTCGGATCACCAAAAAATATGAGGATGGCATCTCCCATAAATTTATCGACAGTAGCTTCATACTGCTTGGCAATTTCCGTCATATGGCTTAAATAATCATTAAGCAAAAATGCCAAATCATCAGGAATTAAAGTTTCTGATAACTCTGTAAAACCTTGAATATCAGAAAAAAATACAGTCATTTTTTTTCGTTTATATTCAATTTTTGCTTCCGCTTCACCGCGCATAATAGATTGCCACAACTGGAGTGGCGCATAACGGCTTAATTGATTAGCAAAAGCAATATACCGCGTCATTTGATCATAGTAATGTTGACGCTGCTGACTGATTTTTTTAACCCAACGATGTTGGTAGTAATTTCCAATGGTGATAAACATAACCAAACCAAGGAGTGTAATTACAGTTAACTCTTGGCTAGTAGGTTCAAAATATGTATAAAAACCAAATAGGAAGAAAGTACTTAAATAAAAAATAATCGCGCCTAACAGGCTAGTCAAACAAATGACTGCGAAAGAGATACGGCTATTAATTGCAGAATAAAATAATGCAAATACTGCAATAAATGTAGGCACCAAATTAAGATGCAGGCCCGCTAAGGTAACCGCTACAACAATTGCATCAATTGCAAAAAAGACACTTTTTTGAGTTTTCTTATCAAATTGGTATTGAAGCCAGTGTTCTAGCTTCGAACTAATAAAAAGCAAAAATATAAAAAAGGGAGGAACGTAGATCTGATAATTTGTATTAGGTGAGGTAAAAGCATAGATCACTAAAATTAAGGACAGAATTGAATATCCCATCAAGCGATGAAAATATGCAAACTGCTTAGGCTCTCTATCGATAAACCTCTCTAATTGCACCCTATCCTCCACACCTCAATGTAGCCACATTCATATAAATGTGGCATTACATCGATTTAATCCATGCGCCAATCAAAAGGCATATCACCCTGACCACGTAAAGCAAGCATAAGAGTTTGACGCATATGAGCCAGTACATCATTGGTGTATGGCACTGCTGGTATACCCCAAACTGGCTTAGGCCATGCAACATCATTTTGATAACGCACGACATGATGGAAATGCAAC
This sequence comes from Acinetobacter calcoaceticus, assembly GCF_900520355.1. Classification (NCBI taxonomy): domain Bacteria; kingdom Pseudomonadati; phylum Pseudomonadota; class Gammaproteobacteria; order Moraxellales; family Moraxellaceae; genus Acinetobacter; species Acinetobacter calcoaceticus. Next base: position 2,103,596 of record NZ_LS999521.1, read on the forward strand.
TGAGGCACCATGTTACCTAATGCGGCAACATTCATTTTATCAGCACGGAATACTCGAGCTAACTGGCTAGACAACCAACTAGATTCACGTAAAAACTGTTCTTGATCAGCTTGGCTCAATTCATATAATTCTGTGATTCCCGGCACACGAGGGATTAAAATCAGCCACGGGAATTGCATATCATTCATTAAACGACATGTTGAAAGCGGAAAATCGCCTACAAAAAAAGTATCTTGAGCAAGTTGTGGATGCAAACTAAACATATCTTTTATAAATGACAATAAACAATAATGGCTAATACTATCACATCAGTTTTGATGTGAGTATTGCTAGTGTCTGGTTTGATTACAAATAACAATGATTTTATGCACTTATTCCTCTTCTGATCCGAGAAATCGTGCATAAAACCATGCGATCAACTTAGATAAAATTTACATGTAGTAAAAAATGCGTCAAAACATCATTTATACATGTATTTCAGTTAATAATTTCGCTAACAAATCGTTAATGAACTGGATACGTTTTTCATGTTCCTCTAGCTGAACCATAACTTTTAAACGCTGTCCGCCCTCCATACGATAATAGGTCGGATGCTTTTGCATGAGTTGAATAATACTAATCGCTTGAACAGGAGTATCTGGTGAGAATTCAATATTGCCACCTTGAGTATTAATATCGATCTTGGTGATACCTAGGTGTTCAGCTTTCAAGCGAATCTGATGGACACTAAACAGATGTTTAACCGATTGCGGTGGAATACCAAAACGGTCAATTAATTCCATACGGATGTTATCGAGTTTTTCTTGCGTATCTGTATTACTAATACGTTTATAGAACAATAAACGCTGATGCACATCACCTAAATACTCATCAGGGATAAGTGCAGGGATATGTAAATTAATTTCCGCAGTCAGTGATAACGGTGCATCAAAATTCGGTGTTTTACCTTGCTGAATTGCCTTAGTAGCTTTCTCCAACATTTCCATATACAAGCTATATCCAATTGCCTGCATTGAACCGCTTTGTTGCTCACCTAAAAGCTCACCTGCACCGCGAATTTCTAAGTCTTCTGTAGCTAGCATAAAACCAGCGCCCAGAGTTGAAGCACGCTGGATTGCATCCAAACGCTTTTCTGCATCACCTTTTAAATGTTTTAGAGAAGGAACTAATAAATAAGCATAAGCTTGATGATGTGAGCGTCCCACACGGCCACGTAATTGATGTAATTGAGCTAAACCAAGTTTGTCAGCCCTTTCTATTAAAATTGTGTTGGCATTTGGAACATCGATTCCAGTTTCAATAATGGTTGAGCATACCAATACATTAAATTCTTTGTGATAGAACTGCTGCATGACTTGTTCGAGCTCTCGTTCTCTCATTTGCCCATGAGCTACTGCCACACGAGCTTCAGGCACAAGAACACGGAGGTTTTCGGCAGCCCTTTCAATCGTATCGACTTCATTGTGTAAGAAATATACTTGGCCACCACGTAGTAATTCACGCAAGATGGCTTCTTTAATGGAAGCTTCCGTATGTTCTTGTACAAAGGTTTTAACCGCTAAACGACGAGCTGGTGGTGTAGCAATGATAGATAAATCACGCATTCCCGAAAAAGCCATATTTAAAGTTCGTGGAATGGGTGTTGCAGTAAGCGTCAACATATCTACATCTGCACGCAAAGCTTTAATGCGCTCTTTATCACGCACACCAAATCGATGTTCTTCGTCGACCACCATTAGGCCCAAGTCTTTAAATTGCACATTTTCTTGCAAGAGCTTATGAGTTCCCACCACAATATCGACTTTACCAGCAATTAAATCTTCAATATTTTTTGTATGGGTTTTATTTGAGCCAAAGCGTGACAAGACTTCTATACGTACCGGCCAATCAGCAAAACGATCTTTAAAAGACTCGTAATGTTGTTGTGCAAGTAAAGTTGTAGGTACCAAAACAGCAACTTGCTTGCCGTTTTGCACAGCAACAAACGCGGCTCGCATTGCTACTTCAGTTTTACCAAAACCTACATCGCCACAAACAAGTCGATCCATAGGTCTAGCTTGTTGCATATCGTGAAGTGTTGCTTCAATAGCATTCGCCTGATCAAGGGTTTCTTCGTAGGCAAATCCACTGGCAAATTGCATATAAAGTGATTGATCAAGTTCAAAACCAAAACCAGGTTTTGACTGACGACGTGCTTGTATATGTAATAATTCGGCTGCAACATCATGAATTTGTTCTAAAGCTTTGCGTTTAGCTTTACTCCACGCATCACTTCCAATTTTATGAAGTGGAGCTAAATCTGGGTCTCCACCACTATAACGACTAATAAGATGCAAATTAGTCACAGGCACATAAACTTTTGCCCCTTCAGCATAATTTAGTTGCAAGAATTCATAATCTTGCCCTTCAATTGCTAAAGTAACTAATCCTGCATAACGCCCCACACCATGATCAATATGAACAACAGGAGCATCTATACTTAATTCAGTCAAACTGCGAATTAAGAACTCTTCTGAAACTTCTTGCTGACGTTTACGACGACGCTGAACTACCCGATGTTCATATAACTGATTTTCTGAAATAACCGACAATTGGTCTGTTAAAAGCAACCCACGGTCTAGCGGTGCATTTGTAATAGCAATCGCAAATTGACTGGTCTGAAATTGCTCAAAACTGTCTACGCCAGGAATATCTCCTAAACTGGCACGTAAACCATCTCTTAAGCTTTCACGTCGACCTGCACTTTCTGCAACCAACAAGACCGGATGATTTGCTTCATCAATATATTTTTTGACTACCGCGAATGGTTTTTCTTTTTTTGGATCGACCGCTAACTTGGGTGGCGGCTCTACCTTAAAGTTTAATGCACCAGCTTTTTCTTCAACCGCTTCTGCACTCACGAGCATACGCGGAAATTGATTTAAAGCATTGAGTAAATGATTCGGAGCAATAAATAATTCTTCAGGAGGAAGAATTGGCTGATCTGCGTTATGACGTCTGTCTTCATAACGACGAAAAACTTCTTTCCAAAAATTTGTTAAATCAGTGTCTACATCATTAGTTGTAATTACAATGCAATTCTTTGGGAAGTACGTTGCAAGTGTACTTTGTGCTTCCATTTGTGATTTATCAAAAAACAATGGTAAATAAAATTCAATTCCCGGTGAAGCAATTCCCTCCAAAACATCTTGATAAATTGGATTTTTCTTGGGGTTTGCTGTAGGGAAAAGTTCAGAATACCGATCTCTAAAAATTGAACGGGCTTCTTTTAATGGAAATTCTTTTGCAGGTAAAACTGTAAAACTTTTTAGAGTTGTTGTGGTTCTTTGCGTTTCTGGATCAAAGAATTTTAATGTATCAATTTCATCATCAAACAGATCAATACGAATAGGCGCTTCTTGTCCTGACGCAAAAATATCCATAATACTGCCACGTACAGCAAACTCACCGTGATCATAAACAGTATCTACCAAATGATAACCAGCTTGTACCAATCGTAACTTCTGTTGCTCTAAATCGAATTTTTGTCCAACATGAATATCAAAATGTTCACCCAAAACCCATGAATACGGTGCAACTCTTTGAGCTAAAGTACTTGCTGAAAGGAGTAATACACCCTTCTGAGGCATATTAGATAAAATTGCGAGACGTTCTGAAACAATATCTTGATGAGGTGACAAGCGATCATATGGCAAGATTTCCCAATCAGGAAAAATTGTCGGTTTTATGCCATAAAACTCAAGTTCACTTTCTAATTGAGCAACATGTTGGTTATTTCGAGCCACTACAACGAGCAAAGATGAATGCTGAACAGCAATTTCTTTGAATAATAATGCAGCAGATGAACCTAATAACGACCCTACCCAACGCTTTTCACCGGCTTTGAGCTGTTGTAAATTCAATTGAGAGATTTCTTGTTGAAACATGTATGTGGCTTTTATCAGCTAAGAAGATATGAGCCTAATAGTAGCATGATGTTTTTAGTGAATTGAGTTATTTTTTTGAAAATCAAACTACTAGTTAGCTCTACCTTTTATATTTTTTAATCAATCAACTATGATTATTTATCACGCAAAAACAAAACGTAATATTGATTTAATATTTGTATAATCGCTTTAAGCTGAAGCAGTTTTTCTTGTGTATTTCCTAATCTTTCTACATAACGTTGAGTTGCGATTTCCAGATCAATCTTTTCATTAATTTGTGGAGTAATTAAAAATAACTTTTGAAGATTATCAAAATTTTGCAATTTACGGTTTGAGAAATACTCAAGATGTTCTGACCATTTTTCATTAATCACTACATCTTTAATGATAGGACCGCGTTCAGAATCAAATTTTAATTGATTCTCTTGCAAGTAAGTTTGTTCTGGTGTTTCTTTTGAGCCTTGAAAAAGCTGCGTTATCTTCTTAAACATTTTATCACATCATATTAATTTTCAATTCAAGCAATGGAAGTTCTAGTTACTCCCATCATTTAAGCCTTCTAATTTAACGGCTATTCATCGCCTAAATCATCAAGGAAATCGACAGTAGGTACAAAAAATAAAGTACCAGTCTGTGCGGTACTAAAGTCAAGCAACCGATCAAGATTACCATGCTCATTTCCTAAGAACATGTTTTCTAGCATTTGTCGGGTTGTACTAAATTTACGTGAGTAACCAATAAAAAATGTGCCATATTCATTTTTTGACGGGTTTGAAAAAGGCATATTAGCTCGCATAATTTTAAGCTCATTACCGTCTGCATCATGTGCTTTACTTACGACATTATGAGCTGTTACAGGCTTTTCATCATCACCTAGCTCAATATCATTGAACTTTTTACGGCCAATTACCTTTTCTTGCTCTTCATCGCTCAACCCACGCCATTTCTCCATGTCGTGTGTGTATTTCTGGATAAAAGCATAACTCCCCCCGATAAAATCAGGATCTTCATTGCCTACTAATGCCCACTGCGCTGCAATAACTGGTTCTGGATTTTCTGTTCCATCTACAAAGCCAATAATCGCTCGCCCATCAAAATAACGAAAACCATGAACTTCATCAATTGAATAAGTCACTTTACCAAGTTGTTGATTGATTATATTACCCAGCTCATAACATAGAGCCTGACGATCAGCACGGATATGAAAAAATAGATCACCATGTGTTGAAACAGCCGTGTATTTCGGCCCTTTAATTTCTTTAAATGTTTCTAATTCTTGAGGTTTCGCTTGCTCTGGAAATAAAATATCCCATGCATTGGAACTAAAACCCAAAGTAGCATTAAATTTACTTTCTGGATAACGATTGGACAGGCTTCTTGTTAATGCGGAAAAATTACTAGCAAAATCTTTTACTTTTTCTATTACAGAATCACCTTGAGTGAGTCCCAATACGATAAATAGTGCATTTTCACCAGGACTGCTCGTTACAGGTTGAATTCTCATACATTCCATAAAATATGCCTTATTTGGGTACTTAATCTTATTAATTTAGCATATTCATGTTCTTATGAAATCTGATCTTTCTCAGAGTTTAAATAAATTATCTTAAACTCTGAGAAATTATCTTAATTAATCAGCGACCATATTGCTTCTTTAAATATTTTACGATTTGAGCAGACTCAAACATCTTCACTCCAGTATTTGGATCTACTAAATAAGGCACCTGCATTTTACCTTGCATAATAGGCAACATTTTTTCTCGTTTTCCACCTCTTAGAGGTACATATTTACCCGGTTTTAAGCGAAGAATAGCTGGGCCTTGATCTTGCCATCTTTCTTTTGCCACATTATGCAGAATATAAGGAAGCTCTAGCTCACAGAGTAGACTTCTTACAACTCGGGAATAAGGACTTGCCTCAAAACTCCATAACTCAAGTTTTTGCTCAGGTGCAGCTCTATTAATGATTTTTTTGTTTATCCAAACTCCCCGAGCGCCATTTAGTATGGTTCCAGCAAATGCAGCATAAGGGACCTTAGGGTAACTCGAAAATTTTTGAGGTGTCTTTCCAGACTTACCGTAGTGTTTAAATAAATGATGAATAATTTCTTGTGACTCATATAAGTAGTCACTTGTATTTTCATCTACTAAAAAAGGAAACTGTAATTTACCGCCAGTCTCTTTAACAATAGAACGATACTTCAACCCACCTTTAGGGCATGGATAAATTTCAACATCCAGATTTAAGAGAGTAATCACTTCGCGAACACGACGGCAAAATGGTGAACCTTCAAATTCATATAACTTCAAGGCTTTTACAGGTTGCTGAGGAAATGCTGTACCTGTTACGCCCCGACCACCTTCAGCAATTGCAGAGACAACCGCCTGTAATACTTTAATTTGATGATTCACCATCATGCGATCCTTTATAAACTGTGATTACACTAATTTTTCTTTTGAAATCACAATTCCATTATTATCAGCATAAATATAATCGCCTGATTGAATTGTGACACCACCAAAATACAAAGTGGTATCTACTTCGCCAATGCCTTTACGATTACTTTTTTGGGGAATTGCTGCCAATGCATGTATACCTAAATCAAGGGTAGCAATAGCATCGACATCGCGTACACAGCCATAAATTACAACACCATTCCAGTTATTTTTAACTGCCGATTCCGCAATCAGGTCCCCCATAAGCGCACAACGCATAGATGCACCACCATCTACAACGAGTACCTTATCTGTACCATCTGTTGCCAATAACTCTTTTACACGCGAGTTATCTTCAAAACACTTTACTGTTACAACCTGTCCCCAAAAAGTTTTACGCGCCCCATAACTTTGAAAGAACTTTCCATCCATTGAGGGAATTACAACTTGTAAGTCTTTTTCAGGGTTATCATCTAATAAATCACATGTTACAAATGGTATTGTCGACACTTCTACTCTCCCTTATCGAGTTTTCTGTATGCTCAGATTATCATATCGTTTGAATGCTTCAATTTGCATTAGCGCCGCTACGACCATGGTATGAGCCAATTGCTCTGCAGTTACAGGCTTATATTTGAATGGTTTCTGCAATTTATTCTCAATAAATTTAAATAGACTTTGCCCCAAGTCTTCGATAAGCCGTACATCACTGCGCTTACCAATAAGTAAAGAGGGTCGAAAAATAGATAATTTTTCAATTCCCAGACTCTCAATATAATCTTCTAGTTGCCCTTTCACTTTATTGTAGAAAATGGGTGAATTCGAATTTGCACCAAGCGCACTTACCAACAAAAGATGAATATTTTTATCTTGTACCAAATCTGCAAAATGAGCATTGATTTCATAATCTACCGCATAGAAACCTTGCTTTGAGCCCGCATTTTTTAATGTTGTGCCCAAACAGCTAAATGCATGGGTATGACCATTCACATCTTCATCATTCAACATTAAGAGATCTTCTATGATGAGCTGATTAACTTTGTCATATGTATTAAATACTTGAGATTCTTTTCTAACCACTACGGTAATGGCTTCAAATTCTGGAGCCTGCTGGAGCTTTTCTACAAGCGCTAACCCGACTAGCCCTGTTGCGCCTAGCACAATCGCTTTTTTCTTACTTGCTGTCATTTTTTATCCATCCCTATCTAACTTTGTTTTAAATTTAACCTTTTCTTACCGTTTTAACAGCCCCTAAAACAGCTTAAAACGTTCTCAAGGCTTGACTTCACGGTGTCTATTCATCACAATATGGCACTTGTTTACGGGCTGGTGATGGTTACACCAGTTTACTGGATTGACCACAGCCCGCCCAGACCAACTTATTTTCAAGGAGTGCAAGAGTGGCAAACTCTGCTCAAGCTAAAAAACGTGCGCGTCAAAACGTTACTGCACGTAAACACAACGCAAGCTTGCGTTCTATGGTTCGTACATACATCAAACGTACTTTAAGTGCAATTGCTGGTGGTGATCATGCTGTTGCTACAGAAGCTTACCAAAAAGCTGTTCCTGTAATCGACCGTATGGCTGATAAAGGCATCATCCACAAAAATAAAGCTGCTCGTCATAAGAGCCGTTTAAATGCTCAAGTTAAAGCGTTAGCTAACTAATTAAAGCATGTAAAAAAAGCCCAATAGGGCTTTTTTTATGATCTATCGTTTTTGAGCTTATAGCGTTTTTCCAAATTTGGCTACATTTAGCTCATAGGCCTTACCTCTCCAAATCCATTTTAATTTGCAATTTGGAAATTCTTCGCCTTCAAACCATACAAATAGACCTTCCATCATTTCAGGCCAATCTTCTTTCTTAATTTCATTTTCACCAGAAATTACAGCAACAATTGCAGCAATAATAGTGTCATGGCTGACAGCTAAACTAAGCCCGCCTTGAGTTTTAGGATGCGTATGATAAATAAGCTCTAATACATCTAAAACACCAGTAATTGGGTGTTTCATACCAGGTAATGCATTATTTACAAAACTATTAATAAAACCTAAAGCACCTTGCTTTTTAAAATAAGGGGCAGCTTGTTGTATGTCTAATACAAAACTCCCCGGCTCAACCAGTAGTCCTTGCTCAATAATTTCAATCGTATGCGTATTAAATTCAGGCCTTACATCATCAGCCCCTTCAATCATGAGTGCAGCCGTATCGACACAACGCTGTATTGGACTTGAAATACAATGCTGAATAACACGATCTGTATTTTTAATTAAATAGTTACCCCATGCCTGCGCAAGCTCACGCCCTTGAGGAGTGAGTTGGAGATCATATCCAGCTAAGCCCTGCCCATCTACAAGTTCTCTTAGAGAATGACGCGTAAATAAGGTTACAGGAGTTGAAGCATCGGGCAATAAATCAATTGCTTCAAACATACTTTTAGGCAATAAATCGAGTGCCATTTTTATCTTGTCATCTTTTTTCAATACTTTGCCACTATAACATGTCTGGCATAACTCTCAATCAATAACACCTGCTTGGGCTAATGCTTCAAATGCTATTTTTTTGCTTTCCTGATCACGAAATGCGATAAAGCCCTTATTTAAAACCGTGTGTCTCTGATTATATTCAAAAGGTTTTCCATCAAGAGTAAGTAAGCCACCGCCTATACTTTCTAACAAACCTTGACCAGAACTTGTGTCCCATTCAGAAGTTGGATGAAATCGTGGATAAATATCGATTTCACCTTCTAGCATCATGCAGAATTTGTAGGCACTGCCTGCTTCTCGTCGAATAATGCTATGTTTTTCTTCAATAGGTTGAATAAATTTTTGATATTTCGGATTTTTACTGCCATGACTAAGTCCTATTTGTATAGGCTCATCTGGCGAAAACGAGGTTATTTGATATTGGTACCACTGTTTTTGAGTGAAACTATATTTAAAAGGCAAATCTTGCAGATATCCCAAGTACACGACTTGTTCACATGGCACAGCAATAACTGAAAAAATCGTTTCTTTACCCTTAATCAAACTTAGGTTGATTGTAAACTCATCACGCTCATGTATGAATTCTTTAGTTCCATCAAGAGGATCTAACATCCAGCATGTGGACCACTCATGCCGAGCACTATAATCACTTTCTTCAGACAAAACCGGCAAGTCTGGCGTAATCTCTGCCAAGTGCTTTAATAAGAAAAGGTTCACTTTTAAATCTGCTTGAGTTACAGGTGAGTCATCTTGTTTTTCGTGAATAGTGAACTCATAACCCGCAGAATAATTTTGATATTCTTGTAATAAAATTTGGCTCGCTTGCTCCAAAATTGGAAGAAGCTGATTAATCAAAGTATCTTGTGGGCGTGTAGTTGTTATAAACATAAATATGCTCTACATAGTTTCATTTCTATTATAGGTGAATTATGAACGATTCAGTATTCGCCAACAGTTTGATTTACTAAAATAGTCATTTATCTTAATCATTAGGTAATCGCTGCTTTCAGTACACACTATGTAGTTAATATGAATAATTATAGTGTTTAAAAGAAGCCTTTATCACGTACAAAAAACAATCTACAAGTTATGAAAAATAAACAACTTAAATCAGATTTATCCATTTCCTTTTCATATATTTCTTGTTATGTTCAATCACACAATAACAAGATGGAAGAAAGCGCACATGATGCTATATGGATATCATTTCTCGACAATCGAACATAACTGGGAAGAACTCACTCCCTTAAATGAGTTCCTACAAACATTTGCAGATGATGATGGTGGTGTTTCAACAAGAGATAAAGAGTCTCTCAAAGAAATCATTGCAAAATCAGATACAGCTTTGGCTTTAGCAAGAGAAATGGGTTGGGATGGTAGTTACACAGGATGTCCTTATCTATTTTGGTTACCAAGTAAAAATAGCCAGTCTTTTGAATATGGCTTTGTATTTAAACAGACATCAGACAATACCACTTTTGTTATTTCGCCAATTGAGTTGAGCTACCTAGCTCAAGATTCAGAAGTGCAAACATTAAGTAAAACTATTGAATAAGCAACATAGGTTATTGATTCAGATCTGACATCAATAACCTCATTTTGCTTTTATTTATGTTAATCAAATATGCTTAACTGTGGTGTAGGTTTTATAATTTTTTCTTTTGGTACATGCGAGCATTCAAACTCTTCAACTGGAAAACCTTCGATAAAGCTTGAAATATCGGGTGACTCCAAACTCAACCACTCTTCTAATCGGTCATGTGGAATCACAATCACTGATCTTTTGACATCTCCAGGCTCGTGAAAATCTTTCATCATTGGGTGGTCGATCGCATCCATGGTCAACATACTTGCAGAACGAATAACCGTCTCATTGATTTTGCAAATTTCATAAATGGCTGCAATAAAAAAAGCCTGTCCATCTTTACGGCGTACTCCCCACCGCTCGGGCTTATCATTTATATATTTACTTTCATAAAACTCAGTCACCGGAATCACACCGAACTTACATTTAAGTGCAGCTTCTTGAAAACTCGGTTTTTGGAAAATCGTTTCATGACGGGCATTGTAAGTATGTTTTGCTATGTTTGTATCTTCGGCCCATTTTGGAACCAAACCAAACATGACTTCACGCCATTCAAGACCTTGTGGTGATTTGAATAATAGTGGCATTGTTCCCGCGGGATAAACCTCTTCGGCATATCTAAAGCCGACCACAGGCAACTGGAGTTGCTGCAATTGGGCAAGAGTTAAAGGTTTAAAGTTAGCGCACATAGCAAGAATAAACTACTGTATTTTTACTCTCTTATTTTATAAGCATTTAGTCAATAAACCAAATAAAAAGGCACTCGAACGTGCCTTTAACGACATAACTTTACGCTCACGAAATGTGCTGAATTCCTTGAGGAATAGCCTGTAATAGCCGTTTAGTATAATCATGCTGAGGATGTGCATAGAGCTCATCCGAATTGGCAATTTCAACAACTTCACCATGATTCATGACCATGACCTGATCAGAAATATATTTCACAACCGATAAATCATGTGAAATAAAGATATAACTGAGTCCAAACTCATCTTGTAAATCTTGTAGTAAGTTAAGAACTTGTGCTTGGACTGAAACATCGAGCGCCGAAACAGATTCATCACAAATCAAAATTTCAGGCTTTAGGGTTAAACATCGTGCAATCGCAATACGCTGACGTTGCCCACCCGAAAACTCATGAGGATATCGATAATAAGCTTGCTCAGGTAAATTCACTCGTTCAAGCAGTTCAAGCGCAATTTGTTTACGCTCAGCATCATCTTTACCAATGTTATGGATTTGCATAGGTTCTAATAAAATCTGCCCAACCGTAAAGCGTGGATTAAGAGAGGCATAGGGATTTTGAAAGATAATCTGGATTTTCCGTTGATATTTAGCAAACTCTTTTTCTGTTAATGAAAGAATATCTTTTCCTTCAATAAAAGCCTGCCCACCAGATGCTTGATGTAAGCGCATGAGTAATAGACCTACCGTCGTTTTACCTGAACCTGATTCGCCGACTAAACCTAAAGTTTTTCCTTTAGCAAGTTTAAAAGAAACGCCTTTTACAGCCTGAAACTCTTCTTTGCCAAATAATCCCTTACGGCTATAAAAGCTTTTTTTCAAATCTTTTACTTCTAAAATAATTTGCTCATCGCCATTTAAGCCACGTTTACGCTGTGGAATTTCGGAAGCATCAAAACTTTGCTCAACCAAGACATTATCTTCTTGGCGCATAAAATCACTAGTCACAGGCAACCGATAAGGACGCTGTGATATTTGGGGACGACAGTAAAGTAATGCTCGGGTATATACATCTTGAGGTTGTTCAAGAACCTGTTCAGCAGCGCCTTGCTCTCTAATTTCCCCCTGACGCATCACAATGACTTTATCTGCAATTTCACCGACCAACGCCAAATCGTGGGTAATAAAAAGCATCGACATTTGCCGGCGCTTACGCAACGATTCAAGTAAATCAATAATCTGCTTTTGAATGGTGACATCAAGTGCCGTCGTCGGTTCATCAGCAATAAGTAGTTTAGGCTCACAAGCAATCGCCATTGCAATCATGACCCGTTGCTGTTGACCACCGGAAAGTTGATTTGGATAGGCATTAATTTTAGTTTCAGGTGAAGGAATACCTACTTCTTTAAGTAATTCTAAAACTCGTTGTTGTGCTTGTTTACGGTTCAATCCCATATGCAAACACAACACTTCAGCAATTTGATTACCAACTGTAAAAACTGGATTTAAAGATGACATCGGTTCCTGAAAAATCATGGCAATATCTTTACCACAGATTTTCCGCATATCTTTACGAGACAAACTGAGTAAGTCTTTGCCTTCAAATATAATTTTACTTTGATCATCAATTTTGGTTTGCCCTACAGGTAGTAATCCCATAGTTGCCAAAGAAGTTACCGATTTACCACTACCCGATTCACCGACTAAAGCAACTGTAGTATTTGCTGGAATATCAAAAGAAATTCCTTTTACGGTTTCAATATATTGCTTATCTTCACCTTTAAAACTTACCCGTAAATTTTTAACATGAAGTAACGGCGCATTATTATATTCTTGTTCTATCATTTGGACCTTCCTCTTATTTTAGCTTTGGGTCTAACGCATCACGAAGTGCATCAGTAAACATTGAAAATGCGGTCACCAAAATAGCCATTGCGACAGAGGCTGCGACTAGCTGCCACCACTTACCTAAAAGAAGTTCACTTTGTGCTTCATTTAACATGCTGCCCCAAGACACCACACCGACTGGTACACCAAAACCCAAGAAACTCAAAATGACTTCAGATTTAATAAAAGAAACCACCAAAATCGACATTTGAACTAAAGCGATATGGCTAACGTTTGGAAAAATATGAATGAACATACGGCGGAAATGTCCAACGCCAATTGCTTTAGCTGCAAGAACGTATTCACGTGCAGTATGTTTCATATATTCGGCACGAATTAACCGATAAACACCCGTCCAACCCGTTAAACCCAAAATCAGAACAATAGATAAAATGCCTTTTTGTTGAAGTACGGCAGCAATCGCAAGCACTAATAATAAATATGGAATTGAGGTAAAAATGTTATAGAACCAGTTAAGAATATCATCGACCCAACCGCCAAAATATCCTGAAATTGCACCTAAAAGCGTACCGATACCTACTGCAAGTAAAGCAGATATAACCCCAACAAGAATTGAAGTTTCAGCCCCTTTAATTGTTTTCTTTAAAACATCTTGTCCCCACTTATCAGCTCCAAAGACAAGTGTACTTTTCAGTTCTGTTTGCTGGTCTAAAAGATGTCCACCAAGTTGCTGATCAATGGCTTTCATATCATCAGCTAATGGGTCAGCTACGCCATAGTAATCAATCGCGTCCCCTGAACTCTTGCTTTGTTTAATCTGCGCATTCAGTTCTTTGATAACATCTTTTAAAGGATCTACCGGATTTATTGGTAACTCCTCGTCAACCGCCGCAGCATTTTGTTCAGCATCTGTTGTCTTATCTGCACCTATAAATGTGGGAGGTGCGTAGCTCACTGCAACCTCTTTATTCCAGTCAGATGCAATCACACCCGTCATTGATAGAACCAAGATAATAAAATAAAGCAATACGATCGCTAACGATGACATTGCGATCTTGTCAGCCCGAAGACGTCGCATGGCAAGTTTCCACAGACCAGATGAATGAGCTTCGGCTTTTGTTTGTTGTTTTCTTTTTGATAAAACGCTCAGCATAGCCCACCTACTTCAACTGTACACGTGGATCAACCACTTTGTAGACCAAATCAGCAATCAGATTAAAAATCATGGTTGCAGCTGCGATGTATACTGTAATTGCCTTAATAACAGGAAAATCACTTCGTTCAACTGCAATAATGACCTCTCGACCAATACCAGGAATACCAAAAAAACGTTCAATTAAAAATGCGCCTATGAGTAACGCCGGTAAAGTAGACATCACATCGGTAATAATCGGAATTGAAGCGTTACGTAGTACATGAACTCCCAAAATTCGGCTTTCACCGACACCTTTAGCACGTGCCGTTCTAACGTAATCTTGATTAATCTCATCAAGCACAAAACTACGATACAAACGTAAGGTCGGTGCAATACTCACAACCAACATGATTAAAACTGGAAGTAAGGCAAATTTAAATAAATTCTCAGTAAAGGTGTCACTCCAGCCTTGTACAGGGAACCAACTGAGCTGATAAGCCAAAACATATTGAAAAACAATAATGTAAACTAAAATACTAATTGACATAGCAATAGTACATAGCATCATGACCATACGATCAGTTAAAGAACCTCGTACCGCTGCAACGGCTAAGGCCAAAATAATTGAAATAACGGTCTGTAAAATAGTGAGCGGAATTAAGAGCGTGAGCGACG